>CALCFG010000107.1 GCA_937900565.1 uncultured Erysipelotrichaceae bacterium | reverse complement strand
GGATGAGTATATTGTGAATGACTTGTTTTATGAGTCTTCAACAATATACCAGGAAATTACAATGATTACATTGCATAATGATTGTTTAGAAGTTAACTTTATCAATGAAAGCGCGCAAATCCATAGTGTTAAAAGTAAACATTATGGCTATGAATATATCCATGATGGAGTCAATGGATGGAGCCAACAAAATCCAATTTTATTTCCAATGATTAGTAATACGAGCAGTAAAGAGCAATTAATCAATGGTACGATCTATCATATGGCCAATCATGGTGTTGTTCGTCATGCTCACTTTGATGTAATGCATCAAAGTGAAGATAGTATTACCTTTGTAAAAAAAGCAGATAAAGACACATTGGCTTTATACCCTTATCGTTTTGAATTGCAAGTATGCTATACGTTGGACAATGATGGAATCGTGGTTGATTATAAAGTGATTAATCATGAGCAACATTTGATGCCGTTTCAATTTGGATTACACCCAGCATTTAAATGCCCATTGGATGATTCCAAAGCTTACAGTGATTATTATATTGAATTCGAAAAAGATGAACACCAATCCAGTTTAATTGGTGAATATACCATTGATGGTAATCGGATTGCTTTAAGTCATGATATTTTTATGAAAGCACCTACGGTATTGTTTAAATCAGTCAATAGTAACTGGGTAAAATTAAGTGATGGTTATCATGGGGTTAAAGTGGATGTTGAAGGTTTTGATCATTTGGCATTTTGGACACCCGGAACTGCAAACTTATTGTGCATCGAACCGTGGTATGGACATGGTGATTTAGATAATAATGAATTGATAGAATTTAAACATCGTGAAAATACAATTTGCTTAGCAGCAAATCAAGTATGGACAGCTAAAACGCGTTACACATTCTTCTAGTATTAATATCCGAAGCGTATTCGGTATTACCAATCAAACATACGGAATTGAACAGTCGAAATCGTTTGATTGAACATCACGCTTGCAGACAGAGCTCTAAACTATCTTTGGACGAAGCAAGAAACGTTAATTAACGTTGTTCAAACAGCAATAATCAGGAGGTTTTATTAAATGAAAGTTATCGTTGTTGACAATTATGATCAAATTAGTGATGAAGCATTCAAAGTAATGAAGGAAGTATTGGACAGTAAAGAAAATCCTGTTTTGGGTTTAGCTACGGGGTCTTCACCAATTGGGCTTTACAAAAATATGATTAAAGATCACGAAACTACAGGTCGTGATTACAGTAAAGTAACAACATTCAATTTGGATGAATATGTTGGTTTACCAAAGAGCCACAGTGAATCTTATTATTCATTCATGCATACTAATTTATTTGATGGTATTGGTATTCCTGAAGAAAATACACACGTACCTTTAGGGGATACAGATGATTTAGAAAAAGCATGTGCAGATTATGAAAAAGCCATGGATGATTATCATGTGGATATTCAATTGTTAGGTATTGGAGCGAATGGTCATATTGGTTTTAACGAACCAGGAACAAGCTTTGATACATTAACACATATTGTTGAATTAAAAGAAAAAACACGTAAAGATAATGCCCGTTTCTTTGATCCGCTTGGTGAAGAAGTGCCTACACATGCCATTACTATGGGTATTGCTACGATTATGAAAGCGGGTAAGATTTTATTAGTTGCCAATGGTAGCAATAAGGCTGAAGCTATTAAAGCAATGGTTGAAGGTGAAATCAGTGAAGATTGCCCAGCTTCTATCTTACAAAAACATAACGATGTTACTGTAATCGTAGATAAAGAAGCAGCAGCATTATTAACTAAATAATTCATGCAGATCATATCCAATGTGGGTATGATCTTTTTAAAAAATGAGTAAATGTTAAAATAATCGTTGTGATGGACAGATTTGTTTGTTATCATAAATAGCGAGCGATTAGCTCCTTGGTTATTTATGAGAATAACCTGTTAAACCGGAAGGAGGATAATATACATGAAAAAATATGAAGTAATGGTTATTATCAATGCAAATTTAGATGATGAAGCACGCAAAGTAGCTTTAAACGGATTACAAGAAGTAATCACATCTAATGGTGGTAGCATTTCTAATGTGGATGAATGGGGAATGAAAGATTTGGCGTACCCTATTGATCACATGAAAAAAGGTTACTATGCAGTTATTAAATTTGCAGCAGATAATGCATGCGTAGCAGAATTTGATCGTTTAACACGTATCAACAAAAACATCGTACGCCATATGATCACTGTTGATCAAGCGTAGGATCAAAAATAGGAGGCCTTCATGATTAATAAAGTAGTTTTAGTCGGACGTTTGGTCCGCGATATTGAATTGCGTAAAACACCGAATGGTTTATCGGTAGCGCGATTTACTTTGGCTTGTGATCGTGTGGGTAGTAAAAATGCGGACGGTAGCAATAATGCGGACTTTATTACGTGCGTAGCATGGCGTCAAAGTGCGGATTATTTATCATCTTATGCAAGCAAAGGTCGTATTGTGGGTGTTGAAGGTCACATAACGACAGGCAGCTATGATGGTGCCGATGGCAGAAAGGTTTACACGACAGAAGTTACGTGTGACCGTGTTACATTAATTGGACCTGGTCCAACGAATAACCAAACCACTGCAAATAATTTTGTCAATAATGGCTATCAACCGGCAATGAATAATCCGGTAATGAGCAATCCTATGAACCAACCAATGGGCGATTTCGGGGATTTAGCAAATGGGCCATCATTGGATATAAGCAGTGATGACTTACCATTTTAATGGTTGAAAGGAGAAAGTTCATGGCTTTTAAAAAACAAAGAATCGGACGTAAAAAAGTTTGTTATTTTACAAAAAATAATATTAAATATATCGATTACAAAGACGTTGAATTATTAAAAAAATTCATCGCACCTAATGGTAAAATTATCCCACGTCGTGTAACTGGTACAAGTGCTAAATACCAAAGAGAATTAGCAGTTGCAATTAAACGTGCACGTGAAATGGCTTTATTACCTTACGTAGCCGACTAATTATGTTACCTTCCACCTTTGTGGAAGGTTTTTTGATGGAGCAATGAGTATGAGAAATGATGTCAGACCAATCGTTTCAGGTGCAATGTGTGTTGCATTTATGGGACTGTTTTATTTATTGAATCAATTAACGGGGGCTTTATTGGAAGTATATTTAATCTTTTTATCCCCATTACCAAGCATGCTATATACCGTTAAATACAATGCCAAAATGGGATTTTGGGTTGTTATTACGGGATATTTGATTGGATTTATGTTAGGTAATTTCACCAGTGTATTTTATTTAGCGGCAGGATTTTTAGGCGGCTATGTATGTGCATTATTAATGAAAGCCAATCAATCCAAAGCGATGCAATTTGCAGGACTATTCATCGTGTTATTAATTGCAAATTTTATGATGTTTTTTGTTTTTGCAAATTTGTTTGGATTTAACTTTACGTTAGAAGTGGAAACAATGGCAAAGATGATGAGCGAAATTGCGTTTGTGAGTCAAGTGTTTTCGTATCAAGATTTATTAATGATAATGCCTGTTTGTATGGTGTTTGCTATTGTTTTGGATGCTTTTTTAACAGGATGTGTTTCCTATTTATTGGGACAACTAATTATGTTACGCCTTAAGTGGATTAATCCAAAGCAAATGGTACGTAAAGTTAAGCCAAGTAAATGGGTTGGTTATGTATTAATGGCTGGATTAATTGGATTTTTATTTGCGAATAAATTCAGAAGTAATTTAACGGTATATTCCGTAATTTCTGTGATAGGCATGATTGCATGTGGTATTTTGACTTTTTATGGAATGCGTGGCATTGGTGATTATCTGAAAAGAAAACAACGCAGGCAATTTAAATGGATTGCTTGGTTTTTCCTGATTCTATTGATGCCAATGAGTTTTGTTTTATTTGGGTGTTTAGGATTCATGTATATAACTAGTGATTTTTTCGAAAATGTTTTAAAATAAACGATATGGATAAGCAAAAGGTTAGAAATGGCGTAATTATAGCGTTAATTGTTTTACAAGTGGCTTTATTGTTGATGAATTTTTTTGTTGGGCATAAAGTTCAATTGTTAGCAGGATTGTTTTTAGTTGTGCAAATTGGAGTCATTATTGTTTTTTTTAGAACAGCTAAAAGTGGAATTACGCATAAATTAAATGCCATTGAAGAAACGGTAGCACCAAGTTATTTGGAAGCATTGCATAATGCAAAGACAGGTATTATATTCTATGATGATTTTTATGTAATAACTTGGATGAGTGATTACTTAGAACAACAAGGTTATGGTAATCGTATAGGGCATAAATTGTTGGAATGGTTACCTGAAGTGGATGAACTGTTAAAAGGGGATTCTGACTCAGTAGTTGTTAATTTGGATGAACATTTCTTTATTATTGAAAAGAGTCGTGATGGACAAGTTTTGTTTTTAAAAGATGAAACCAATGAAGTTATTTTTAAAGATAAGAGTACCTTTGAACAACCGGTTGTTGGGATGATTAATATCGATAACTTCGATGAATCCACGCGTTATGAAGATGAATACGTAGCAGCACAAGTTAATGGTACAATACGTACGGGTATTATCAATTGGTGCAAACAACATCAAATAGTGTGTAAACGTATTCGAAATGATCGTTACTATTTAATAATGAATTACCGAAGTTATCGTAAGATGGCCGATAATGACCGATTTTCTATACTTAAACAAGTAAGAGAACAAGCGTTGGAATTAGACTTAATGATCACATTAAGTATGTCCTTTGCTTATGGTAGCAATGATCTATCGTTATTGGATGATTACGTTGTCAATGGCATGGAATTAGCCCAATCACGGGGAGGGGACCAAGTGGCCATTAAACAAGACGGAAAAGATGTTATTTTCTTTGGGGGTAACAGTGAAGCCAGTGAAAAACGATCACGAGTACGTGCACGAGTAATGGCGCATGCATTACGCGATATGATTTCACGTTGTTCCAATGTAATTCTTGTTGGTCATAAAGAAGCTGATTTTGATTGCGTTGGTGCTTTGTTAGGTTTAAGTAGTATTGCCAATAGTTTAAATAAACGTAATTCCATTGTTTTAAAAAGCGGTGGAATTGAAAGCAAAGTGAATGCATTTATAGAAGATAATCAAGCTTATTTTGATGAACAATTCCATTTTATAACTGAAAGTCAAGCCATTAATGAATTGGAGAAAGATACGTTAGTGATTATGACGGATCATAACTCGATGATGCAATGTAATGCAGCTAATATGGTAAAACAAGCCAATAAAGTAATTATTATCGATCATCATCGACGACCAGAAGATTTAATTATCCAACCAATGATGGTTTATATTGAACCAGGTTGCTCGTCAACCAGTGAAATGGTAACTGAATTTTTCTCGTATATGGGTCATCAAATACAAGTTGACAGTATGGTCGCGACCATTATGTATGCAGGTATTATTGTTGATACACAACGCTTTAAAAATCGTAGTGGGCAACGAACGTTTGATGCGGCAAGTAAATTATTGGATTTACGGGCTGATTCTGTATTAGTGGATCAATTATTAAAGGATTCTTACAAAGAATTTGAAGCTAAGATTAATTGGTTGAATCAAACGGTGCAATTGTTCCCAGGCTATTATTTAATAATGCAAGACATTGTTACCACGCGTAGCTTTATGAGTCAAATTGCGGATGACTTAATGGATATCGATAATGCCAAGGCAGTCTTTGTTATGGCAAAATTGGATGATAAACAAATTGGTATTAGTGCGCGAAGTGGTGGCGAAGTTAATGTGCAAGTGATTATGGAAGATTTAAAAGGTGGCGGACACCGAACAGCGGCTGCAAGTCAACGAAGTGATGTTAATATGGTACAGCTTCGCCAAGAATTAGTGGAAGCCATTGAACGAAGAATAAATGAGGTAAATGCATGAAAGTAATTTTATTAAAAGATACACCCAAAGTGGGTAAAAAAGATGCGATTGTAGAAGTTGCGGATGGTTATGCTCGTAATTTCTTAATTGCCCGTGGTTTTGCGGTTGCTTATACTCAAACCAGTGCCAAAGTATTGGCGCAACAAGAAGCGGATGAAGCAAAACGCCAAGTAGAATTAAAACAATTGGCATTGCAAGTGCAAGAACAATTAAAATCTATTAAATTAGAATTTAAAGAAAAAGCTGGTGCGCAAGGACGTATGTGTGGCTCTATCAGTACTAAACATGTTGTGCAAGCTTTAAAAGATAAACATAACATTGTGGTTGATAAGAAAAAGTTTGTTGAAAAAACAGGTATTACAGCTTTTGGTATTACGCGATACCATGTGGAATTATATAAAGGTGTCATTGGTGAAATCGTCGTAAGTGTTACACCAAAACAAGCTTAAGTAAGGAGAAATGATTTATGGAAATGCCAGCAAGTTATGAAACAGAAATGGCCCTACTAGGGAATATGATGGTGGATGGTCAAGTGGCCAATTTTGCTGTGCAATCTGGATTAAACGATCAAGATTTCCATAATCCTGCAAATGCAACTGTATTTAATTGCATTTATGCCTTGGTAAATGCGAATAAGCAAGTGGATTCATCCATTGTTATTGATACATTACGTGATCATAATCAATTAACCACTGTAGGTGGAATTGACTATATATATCAATGTTGTGATTATTCCATTTCCAGTATGAATGTTCAATCGTATATTGATATTTTAAAAGAAAAACATCAAATGCGCTCTCTTATCCAAGCGTGCGATAGCATTAAACAAAATGCAATGAGTGGTGCCATTGATGTGGCTAGCTTTTTAAGTCAAAGTGAAGAATCTATTCTGAATGTCACACGAAATCGAAAGAGTGGAGAATTTCAATCATCTACGTTCGTTGTGAATGCGGTATTGGATAAAATCAGTCAAATGGCAGATAACAAAAGTAATATTACGGGTGTTAAATGTTTCTATAATGATATTGATCGCATTACCCATGGGTTTCAACGTGGAGATTTAATTATATTGGCTGCCCGTCCTTCTGTAGGAAAATCTGCAGTCGCAGTGGATATTGCTGCCAATATGGCACTAAATGGTTCTAAAGTAGCTTTCTTCAGTTTGGAAATGCCAAGTACCCAATTAATGAATCGTATTTTATCGTTTAAAAGTAATGTTCCAAGTGATCATTTACGTAATGGCTACTTAAATGGGGAAGAATGGAATGCGTTGCATGAAGCAGCAGCTAATGTCAAAGAAGCGCCCTTGTTCTTTGATGATACCCCTGGGGTAACTGTATCTGAAATTGCTGTTAAATGTCGTAAATTACGCAATGATCATGGGTTAGATTGTATTTTAATCGACTATATTCAATTGATTCGCGGTAATGGTCGTGCTGGGGATAATCGGCAACAGGAAGTCAGTGAAATTAGCCGTAACTTAAAAGCATTAGCCCGTGAATTAAATGTTCCGATTATTGCATTATCGCAATTAAGCCGGGGTGTGGAGGCTAGGGATGATAAACGTCCAATGATGTCAGATTTACGTGAATCGGGAGCAATCGAACAAGATGCGGACGTTATCATGTTGTTATATCGGGATGCATATTACAATAAAGAAGCCAAAGAAGCATCCATTGCCAATGGTGGAAATGAAGTTAATATTGCGAAACATCGTAATGGTGCAACACGCACTGTTAAATTGGCTTTTAATGGGAACTTTTCTGGCGTATATAACTTGGAAAATAACCAAGAACAATAAGGAAGTCTATGAAACAACATCGCTCATTTGTATTAATAATCCTATGTGCCATGGCTAGTTTGGGTTTAACCATTATATTAAACCAAAGTAGTATTTTTAATCATGAAGTGGCCGCTTTGGAATTAAATATTACAACTGTTATTGATCAAGCAGTAATTAAGAAAGATTTATCTACGCATACAGTATTTAAAGTAGCTGTTGACGATGAATTGGTTGGTTATATTCATGATTACAATAAAGTACAAGCTTTATTGAATTCAGTTTATAAAAATGAGTATTCGGAAAATTTCCCCAACTCAAGTGTCGTCTTTGGGAAACGGATTACAGTCGCACCTGAACCATCATTTTTATATTATGAAGACAAAGATGATGAATTAGTAGCTTATTTGGCGGATGTTAATGATTACATGATTACTACCAATGCGATTGATTTTAGTGATGAAAATGGAACTTATGCAACCATTTATGTACAAGATGAATCCATCTATAACGAAGCGTTAATGGATTATTTAGGATTGTTTGTTGGCTCAGATCTTGAATTACTTAGAACGGGTGGGAGTCATGAGTCATTGAATGAATATGGTAGTCAAAATGTAGATATTGATATTGTTCAAGATATAACAATGCGAAAAGCCTATGCATATGTTGATGAAATAATGACTCGGTATGATCAAGTATTTTATTATTTAAAATATGGGACTGAATCTGAAATAGAATATACACAAGTTCAACCGTATGAGTCCATATATGCGCTTGCATCTCGTTATGGATTGGATAGTGAACGGTTACGTATTTTAAATTCTGAAACAATTAAAAACGTGGATCAATCGTTAGTTCCAGGAACTGATTTAATTGTTACATGGTTAAATTCGCCAATTGATGTAGTTGTACAAAAAGAAACATTAACTAATGAAATTGTTTACCCAGATTCTCCGATTTATGTCGAAGATGAAACAGTAAGGGTGGGTGAATCGATTGTGCAACAAGAAGCAATGGATGGTTCACGTAATGTATTGCGTTTAGAAAACTGGGTTAATGGACAAGTTGTGGATGCAGTAGAATTAAGTTCACAAACGGTAACGATGCCACAACAAGCTATTATTCGTCAAGGAACAAAAGTTATTCCTGGTATTGGTACGGGTACATGGCGTTGGCCAGTGGATGTACCTAGAATTAGTTCACGCGTAAACTGGGACCCTGTACATCCAGGATATTATGGACATAATGGTACAGATATTCAAAATTTCTATAATCGCTACGGTAATATTTATGCAGTGGATAATGGGGTTGTTGAATATGTTGGTTATGACTCTGTTCGTGGTAACTGGTGTTTAATTAACCATAATAATGGTTTAAAGAGTCAATACAATCACATGAATGTGCCACCATTTGTAACGGTTGGACAAGTTGTAGAAAAAGGTGACATTATTGGTCAAATTGGTACGACAGGTAAAACAACTGGACCTCACGTCCATTTGGGGGTATGGGTTAATGGTGTAGCAGGTAATGCTTGTGATTACCTTAATTGTGATGGACTTGATTGGTAGTGTTAAAAGAAATATAAAAGTTGTAATGGAACCCCATTGCAACTTTTTGCATTTAATTAGGGTTTCAATAAATATGTTGTAAAATATTAACTATGAAAATTATTAGCGTCGGTTCAGGTTCTAAAGGGAATTGTTTTTTTATACAAGATCAAAATACTTCAATAATGTTGGATTGTGGTATGGGGATTAAAATGATTAGAAAAGCAAGAAGTTTGTATCATATTGATACAATTGATGGCTTACTATTAACTCATGGGCATAGCGATCATATTAAATGTAAAAATTATTTTAAAGATATTTGCAGCTATGCATTGGATGCACAATTAAAACCGGATTATTGTTGTAATAATATGGAATCATTCAAGATTAATCAATTAACGATTACCCCGTTTGCATTAAGTCACGATGCACCCAATACATGTGGGTATTTAATTGAAAATGATGCAGAAAAAGTATTTTATTGTACCGATACAGGGTATATTCCTACATCGGTATTAGATATTGGTAAGAATTGTACATATTATATTATTGAAAGTAATCATGATATAGATTTACTAATGGCAACCAATCGTCCGTATGTCTTAAAATCAAGAATATTAGGGGATAGTGGGCATTTAAATAACCAGGATTGTGCGTATTATTTAAGTCAGATGGTTGGTAATAATACACAACAGATTTATTTAGCCCATATATCGCAACAAGCCAATAATGCATTATTGGCGTATCAAGTTAATCATGATTATTTAAATGATAAAGGATGGAATATACCCATTACTGTATTAAAACAAGATGAAATTATGGAAGGAGGAGCTAATGCGTAAGTTTTATAAATTTGCAATTGTTATCTCATTAATGATTAATATTGGTTTGGTAGGATTTGTGTTTAATCTTTATCTAAATCAAACCAATGGTTCTTCCGTTGAAACCAATGTCATTAATACCAATATTACTGAATTTAGCAGTGAATTATCACAAGCAATTGAAAAAGCAAGTAAATCTGTTGTTGCAATAAAAACGAATAAGCAAGGGATTTACAGTTATGGATCTGGTGTGATTGTGAATCAAAGTGAAGGATTAGTGGATATTATTACCAATGCAGCCATAATTAATAATGCAGAAACAGTGGAAGTTTTATTTGCCAATGGGCAAACTTTATCTGCTAATATTTTAGGCAGTGATACTGCCAGTGATTTGGGTTTGGTTCAAGCAAGTGTTGATTTTAATGTTCCTGTGATCGACATTAGTTCATCCCAATCTTTAAAGTTAGGTCAGTTTGTCGCTGTGATTGGTTCTTCGCCGTTAAATATTTCAAATAATGCAGCATTAGGAATTATTAGTCATGTTGCAACGATGATTGATATGGATTTAAATGGAGATGAAATCAACGATTGGCAAGTATTGACGGTGCAAAGTGATGCTAATGTAAGTACATTCAATACGGGTGGTGCCATGATTAATTTAAAAGGTGAATTGGTTGGTATTGCGTCTTCTCGGCTCGCAAATACATTAGGTTTAAGTGCGGGTTCATTAAGTGTTGCGATTCCAAGTGATGAAGCGTTGGTTATCGGGCATCAATTAAAAGAAAAAGGTTCAGTTACTCGAGCATTATTAGGTATTAATGTCATTGATATTGCATCATTAACTACTTATCAGCGCTCTTATTTAGGAATTGATTTGGATATGAATCAAGGAATGTATGTTACTGGCGTCAATGAACAACTTAGTGGCTCTTTGGTTGGATTGCAAGTTGGGGATGTCATTACTTCAATAGGCAATAAATCAATAAATTCATTAGCGGATTATCGTAAAGCATTATATGTTAATGATGATCAATCCAGTTTAAGCATTACTTATATTCGTAATAATGAATCCAATAGTGTATCTTTGGAGTTAGTAAGATGAGTGAGTTAATATGTGTTGGCAAAATTAAAGAAAAACTATTAGCAAAACTTATCGATGATTATTGCGATAAGATTCGCCATATTGATAAAAGTTTTACCGTTAAAGAAGTAACAGCTAGTATTGTTAAAAATGAAGATGATCTGGCAAGTATTGAACAAGCTAAGGATGAAGAAGCGATAAGACTATTGGATAAAATTAGTAATGATGATTTTGTTGTCTTAGTGGATTTACATGGCAAACAAGTTAAAAGTGAAACGTTAGTAACATGGTTGGAAACAGCCAATATGAATTATAAAGGACGGTTACGTTTTGTAATTGCAGGCTCTTATGGTTATGGACAAGCTATAATAGATAGAGCCAATGTACGCTGGAGTTTAAGTGAATGTACTTTTTTACACACAATGACTCGATTATTAGTTATAGAACAAATATATCGAATGTATATGATTCAAAACAACCGTAAATATCATAAGTAATGATAAATATTCATATGTAATTCAATGCCAAGTAAAAGGAACTTTTGTTGATACAAACCACATTAGGAAGTACATTTTTATTGTGTAGCCGCTTTAGTTGTGGTAATATTTCTTTATATTCAAGGAGGAATTTTTAAGTATGCAACAAGTAAAGGTTACAGTGATTGACCCAGTTGGTTTACATGCTCGTCCAGCAACAGTAGCAGTTAATGCTGCAAGCAAATTTAAATGTGAAGTTAAAGTTGCTTATAATGGACGCACAGTAAATATGAAATCTATCATGGGTGTTATGTCATTAGGTATCCCTACCAATTCTGAAATTGAAATCACTTGCGAAGGTGACGACGAAGAAGAAGCTATCAAAACAATCGAAGAAGTTCTTCGTACACAAAAAGTTACAGGGTAGTTCTTGTAAAATGGGAAAAGAGCTGTTAAGCTCTTTTTTGTTGTTTATGAAAAAGGAAATATTTTTTAGAAAATCCAATATTATTTTAATGGTGGTAGAGTCGATTTGCTTTGCTGTTTTTTCGCATGCAGTTTTCGAATATTATGATTTGAGTTTAGACTTAATGAATCAATACCCATTTCGTGAAGCCATCGTTATGTTTCTTGCGTTAGTTATGGGATGCTTATTTGCGATTATTGGAATTGTTTGGATGGTATTATCTATACGTAAGAAAGAATTTATTGCGTTTATTGTTATGTTATTAATTGTATTGTTTATGGGTTTATTTTTGTTGGAACCATTTGTATCGATATTAGATTATTTTGTGACATCGTTATTTCATTTGGTACCAGAAACAATACAAAATCAATTTGTTCGTTTCACGCAATTATTAAAGCGTTGGATTATTTCATTAACATAAAAAGCATAGGATACTGAAAATCCAATGCTTTTTTTTAATTCAGTTTATCTTTTAAATAAGTCATTAATTCGTTGCACTTATCTTTATTGTAGCGATAATTCATGCGATTATTTTCTTTGCGGGCGCTTACTATTCCGGAATTTAACAAGGTATCCATGTGATGGGATACGGTCGGTGTTGTTAAATTTAAGGATTGCGCAATTTGGGCGCCGTACATATCTTTATGTTTTAATAAATCGATGATTTTCATTTTTGAAGGATCGTTGATTGCTTTTAAAAAGTAACTCAACTTTTGCTCCAAATCGTCATTTTGATAACTGGAATCTTCGATTTTTTCATTATCCAAGAGCACTCCTACAAGGAAAGTAATTGGATTTTGTTTTCTTGGATTTTCATCACCTATATTTAATGCAAGACGGGTAGGATGGGTTAGACTTGGAATAACAACACATTCCCCACTTTTATTTTGATAGGTAGAACCAACCAAGTTATTAATTTTATCTTTTGTATAATACGTTAATTGATCCTGTGTATTGTAGTGTTGATATATCTTTTTTAAATAAGGAATTAATGCATTGATATCTTCCCAAATAAGATCCAAGGTAGCTTGGGGATGAAGTAAATGTTTTAATAGTTCGACTTTAAAATCATTGGATATATTTAATGATAAAAATTTATCGATAAACTTAACTTCATTCCCCGGATAGATTTCTAAACAGTTGGTAAAGGATATATCACTTACATTACCATGTATTAATGTATCAATTGTTTTCGCTAATTTTTCTTTGGCGTTACTTTCTTGTAACTCAAAGGCTGAAAGAAAACAAAACAAACAATAACCAATGCTTAATTGTGTGGGAGCGTTGTACTTAAAATACGCTAAACTTTTTAGATGCACCGTTTGTTTTAATGCCATTAAGGAATCGATATAGGCATGCGCATCACAATTAGCACGTACAAACTTAGGGGCATCCAATGTGATATTTTCATCATTAGCAAAGTAAGATAATAAATATAATGCTTCATTGACATATAAGGGATGATTATAATAACTAATTTTATTCATTTAATAACTCCAAGTGATGACTAAAATAAGCCAAGATACTGATAACTAGAGTCATTATACCAAAACTGGTAAAGAGTGTGACGACATTTACATACTTGGCAATAATGGCAATAATAAATGAACCTAACGGCATAAATGCTGTGCCCATTGCATTATTTAATGCACCCACTCGAGATAAATAATTGGCGTCTGTATTTTCCATAATTAGCACTGATAAATGACAACTTGCGGCAGCAACTACTAACCCACAAATAATGCTGGATAATCCCACACCGATATATATTAATGGTTGATCCAATAATCCAGAAGCTACTAAGGCAATATAATAGAATCCACAAACAGCAAATATACTTAAACATAAGAATTTATTGGAAAGTTTACCTTTAATCAAAGGATAAATAAGTCCACCAATTAAACTGCCCAATGTGACACAGATACTCATAATGGATAAAAATATTGCATTACCATGATAATAAATACTAATAAATGCAGATTCTAACGCATTTAATGGAACGAGCATTAGATTGGCAAATGACGCCATTAGCGTAAGAATTAAGATAAATTTACTGTTCAGTACGTAATGAATGCCTTCTTTAAAGTTTTGTTTAAAGGATGCATTTTGTACGCTATCACTAATTGTTTCATTGACTTTCATTAAAGCTATACATAAACCACTGATAAAAAATGATGCAGCATCAATGAGTATAGCCATTGATACACCAACAAATGAAACGATAATTCCACCAACTGCAGCTCCAATTAATTCACATACTCTGTTCACAGTTCCCGATAATGGTAAAGCAATACTGTAATCGTTGGAATTGATTATAAATGGAATTATGGCATTGGATGCTGGTAAACGTAATGTTTCAACTAACGATAACATAAATGTACATGCATAAATCATTACCGTATTTACTGTGCCATTAACGACATTTAACGCTAGAAAAGCAACAACACATCCTCTAATAAAATCGGATATTACCATTACTTTTTGTTTGTTTAACTTTGCCACATAAGCGCCCATTAATGGTTGCAATATAACTGTTGGTAAGTAGTTAATGGCAAAATTAATTGCACTGCTACTGGCACTTTGGCTAATTTGATAAACTAGCCATGATAATGCAATGGCATCCAATGAATCACCTAAACGATTCACAGCGTTAGCAATTTGCAATGTCATAAAATTTTTGTTACGAATTATTTGTTTGTACATAATCAAATCTCCTAATTAGATATCAATCTAACAGCTCTAATTATATACTCGAATAATCTAATGTCAATATTAGATAATCATCTAATTATAAATTTAAAAAAAGAATTCCCAGTTAGGCTGGAAATTCTTTTGATAAGATTAATTATTTTTGCGCAATCCCTTTTGCATAAGTTTGCACAACATCATAATTGTCAGCTAAGACAACGATATCGGCATCGTATCCTACATGTAAACGACCTTTGCGATCATCCACACCTAAGTAACGGGCAGGATTATATGTACATGCATCCAATGCTACATCAAATGGTACATTGGCATATTCCACTAAATTACGTAATCCTTGATTAACTTTTAATGTTGAACCAGCTAAGCCTTGAGTGGCACAAACGTGAGCTGTACCATCTTCCCAAATTTCTGTTTCATTGCCACCGAACATAAAGTGTGTACCTGTTGGTAAACCTTTTGCTAACAATGAGTCAGTTACAATAATTCCCGTTCCGTTGGCTTTGCAAGTAAAGAATGTATTTAATGCTGCCCAAGATACGTGATGACCATCACAAATGATTTCAGCAAACGTATCTTTGAAACGTAAAGCCACATTGACTAATCCGCCATCACCACCACGGTGCGTGTAATTACTCATGCCATTGTGGGTATGTGTTAAACCAGCTGCACCATTGGCTACTGCCAATAAAGCGGTATTATAATCGGAAGCGGAATGTCCCATGGAAACACGTACACCGGTATTTGCTAAATAACGCGTTAATTCAAAATTGTTATCATGTTCACATGCCATTGTCACAATTTTAATTAATCCATTAGCATCATCTTGATATTGTTTAAACTCTTCAATAGTACCTTTAACAATATATTGTTCGGGTTGGGCACCTTTTTTAACCATATCTAAGTAAGGTCCTTCGAAGTGAATACCTAAAATTTCAGCACCTTCATAACCTTCTTTAACTACATTAGCAACATTTTTAACCGCGTTGCTTAATACTTCATGGCTTTGGGTAATTGTTGTCGGACAAATACCAGTTACACCTTCCTCAGTAATGTTACGCATCCAATTACGTAATCCTTCGGGATTTGCATCATTGGTATCAAATCCATAAGCACCATGGGTATGCACATCAATAAATCCCGGTACTATACGTTGATCTCCATAATCTGCGTCACAGCTTTTTTCTCCATAAGCATAAAAAGCGGTAATTTTTCCATCGTTTACTTCAATTTGCATTGGGCTAAATTGTGATCCAACCCAAACGCGTTTTGATTGAATAATCATTTGTCTAGTTCCTCCTTACTTGGTTATATAACTATGATACCGCTTTTTATGCAAATTATGGGGAATATAACATGACGATGTTTACTCTTTTTAGCTATTTTTTTGTACAATAGAGTGCATGGTTAAAATTAAGTGGAATAAAGATGTGCTTTTATGCACAACCTTAATGATTTATTTAGTCATTATGGATTTATTAATTAAATATATTGCTGGTTTAGATCTATTTCAGCGTTACTCAGTAATGTTTAATGTTTGCTTTATTAGTTTTATTGGGGCAGTCTGTGCTTTATTTAAAACAAAAGGTAAATATATCTTTTCAACCATTATTGGATTAATTGTGGCAATCTATGGATTCTCCCAAGCCATGCATTATCAAGTATTTAATACCTTTTATAGTATTGCAAAAATTAGTATGCTTGCTCAACTAAATGATGTTAAAACAGGGGCAGCCAGTGTTATTGATATTTTCTCGTTACAAGTGCTAATTCCTTTTATTATTTTAATGTTAGTCAATAGTTTGATTTATTTTAGATTGAAGGAATCAATGGGAGCTAAGAAACCGCGGCATCGTTTTGTTTTAAGTTTTATGGTGTCCTTACTGGCAATTTCTGGTTGTGGATTTAGTGTAGCAGCAATTCCGGATTATCCACAACATGTTAGATCCTATGAGTATTTATATGAACGATTATATAACAAAAGCTTAGCGGTCAATTATTTTGGGGTATACTCCTACATGCTAAAAGATATTTACAATTCATTTATTAAACGCAATAAAGCAGAAATTGCCAGTATTAAAGCGTATCAACAAGATAATGCTTATCCAGCCAATATAAATGAATATACTGGATTATTTGAAGGGAAGAATCTAATCTTAGTATTGGCAGAAAGCTTGAGTAAATACAGTTTGAATGAACAATTCACACCATTTATGTATCAAATGGCCCAAGAAGGTATTCTATTTGATAAGCATTATGCTCCTTTATTTGATGCCAATACGGCGGATAGTGAATTGATTGCATTAACGGGAACTATGCCAAGTACTGAAGGAAGCATTACCCCAAATCATTATTTTATGAACCATTACAATTCAGCATTACCAAACTTATTAAAAAATAATGGGTATCATACGTTATCTTTTCATAGTTGGTTTAAAGAATTTTATAATCGTAATGTTACCCATTATTCGTATGGATTTGAGCATTATTATGCCGATGATGAACTTGTCTTTAATAAGTTTGATAATTGGACAAGGGCACTTAACTGGCCAAAAGATACCGAATTATTTGCGCAAGTATTACCATTGACCAATACCGAGCAACCATTCATGGACTTTATTATTAGTGCAACGACGCATATGCCGTATCGAAAAGATCGTAAGGAATTAAGGGAAGCGATGGAATGGTTAAAAGATAGTGGATATACTAACAGTAATAATGAAGTATTTATTTATAATGCATCGTTGCACGAGTTAGATAGTGCAATGGAGAATTTAGTGAATGAATTAGAAGAAAAAGGATTACTGGATGATACGGTTATTTGTGTTTTTGGGGATCATTATCCCTATGGTATGAGTGATCAATGTCAACAAGATTATTTTGGTGATTTATATAATACTGTGGATATGTACCAAACCCCATTCTTTATTTATGCGAAAGGGATTGAACCGAAGGTAATTCACCAAATGACGTCTACCTTTGATATCTATCCGACATTAGCTAATTTATTTGGTTTAGATATTAATGGAAATATTATCTTTGGCTCAGATGCGTTAGATAATAATTTTGAACCGATGATTTATTTTAGTGATTATTCATGGATGAATGAACATGCCTATTACAATGCAAGTAATCAAATCACTACTTATTTTGATGATACATTAAGTCAAGATGATATTGATAGAATCAATGGTGAAGTTATTGAAGCATTAACAATTGGGCAAGATTTATTGGCCAGTGATAGTTTTTCGTACAAAGATGGTAAACTATTAACAGAATAGAGGTGACTCATGGAAAAAATTAAACATATTATTAATGAAAAAGTTGTCTTAACTTTATTAATTGGATTGGTTGTATTGCAACCAGTATTTGATTTGGATTATTTAATTGCGGATTGGTTAGATCAATTCGGGTTACCTCGTTTATCGACCATCATACGCTTTATTATTATTCCGTTACTTGTCTTATTTGTATTTATTCATGATAAGCATAAAAAGTCGACGGTAATTTTGGGTGGATTTTATGGTGTTGCATTGGCTATCTATTTCTATTTTCATTGTCAAAATGCCATAGAAGTATTTCCGAAATTATATTTTCCATCCAACTTTTACTTTGATACATTCCAAGAGTTAACGTATGTATTAACCTTAACGTTACCTTATGCCTTAATCTATTGTTTCTATAAAATGGATACTAACGATTATTTAGTGCAAATGGTAGTAACTGCTTCTTCGTTATTAACAGCAGTACCTATTTTTATTGGCGATATTGTTCCGTTTGGATTAAGTACGTATGTGGGTAAAACAAAAGGGAATTTTCTGTCTTGGTTCTATTTAATTTTTGATGAATCCCATGAAATACCAAAGTATTACACAAGTAAATTCTTCTTTAAAGAAGGCAATACAATCGGTATTTTGATGTTTATGGTTTTGCCATTACTTTATTATTATTTCCATCATGCGAAAAAGAAAGAACATAAAATAGGTTATGGTATTTTAATCTTTATTCATTCGTTATCGATGATGATTTTAGGAACCCGTGTGGCAACGTATGGGGCAGTACTAGTTCCAGCTGCTTACTTAGTATTATGCGTATTCTTTAGTTTATTAAAGAAAGAATCATGGAGTAAATCTACCTTATTATTTACTGCTATTTCTACTTTAATCTTTGGATTAATCCTACCATACTCACCAGCGGTTAAGAATCAACAAATTGATGCGAAAAATGATTTAGCATTAGCTGAAAACGGAATGGCAGATCAAGGAAGAAATGAATTAGCAAATAATCGGATTACAGTGATTAAAGAAAGTGATCCAGCATACATTCATATGTTTGAAGTCTATGGAATTAAGGCACGTTATGCCCAATCCATTAGTAAGGAATATTACTTGGATTACTATGACTATCGCCTGGATCCGTATTTCTGGGTAGAAATGATTTTAAATCGCCCATTAGAAGAAAGAGTGGGAGGACGGAATATTCAAAAAATCTTCTTTGAATACAAATGGAATGATGGTCGCTTAGATATTAAGCTTGATCCAAATGGTAATGAAGAAGGCGATAATGTTCAAACAATTTATTTCAATGGATGTAATTTTACGTCACCGTGTTTAACTACAATGAATCGTGCATTAGGATTAGGTTATTCAACATTCATGAATGGATCAATTGTTTTGGAAAAAGATTTTGTGCAACAATATTACACGTTTGGTCCATTGGGCGCATTCTTATTATTATCTCCTTGGATTGGTCTAACTTTAGTCGGTGTATTCTTGCTATTTAAATATTTTAAGGTAAACTTTAATTTATTAAATGCATGTTATGCCATGGCAGTTGTCTTTGCCTTTGGCTCAGGATTTATGAGTGGTCACGTATTGGATCAATTCTTAACGAGTACTATGATGGCATTGTTTGTTGCAATATTATTAAAACGTATGTTAGGTAAAGTTAATGAAGGATAATCATTTATTAACAGTCTGTATTCCTTGTTATAATGCCCAAAATACGATTGGGCGTTGCATAGAATCGATTCTAAATCAAACTTATCCATTATCCATTCTGATTGTTAATGATGGTAGCAAAGACAATAGTGGACAAGTCATTGATGAATATGCCAGTAAATATGACAATATTACAGTTATTCATCAAGAAAATGCGGGGATAGCTAAAACACGCAATGTATTATTAGCCAATGTTGAAACACCTTATTTTGGTTTTTTAGATTCCGATGATCAAGCGTTACCTACTTATAGTGATGTATTTATTCCGTTACTTGAAAAAAGTCCGCAAATCGCCGTTGCTAACTTTAACTGGATAACCAGTAAAGATAAGAAAGTTTATCATGATGGGCCATATGATTATGGCAAAGATATGGTCGTTCACTTATTTTCTACTTTATGGAATAAAGTATATAACAAAGCATTTATCACTAGTATAGGGCTAACATTTCCCAATGGAAATCGTTATGAAGATTCTTATTTCTTATATTGTTTAGCCCCTTTTTTAACCAATGTTTCTTTTAGTGAAACATGTGTCATTGATTATATTCAAACGGAAGGTAGTATTACCCATACCAATAACCAACAAGTTAAACATATGATTGAAATCTTTAAAGGTATCGTTAGTTGGTATAAAGAAAAAGGTATTTATGATCGATACAAGCAAGAATTGGAATATTTGCACATTAAGTTTTTCTTGGGCAATTCCTTTCTGCGTTCAACGCGAATTGATGATGCATCAGATCGAAAAGCAACGTTAAAACTTGGGTGGGACTTATTGAACGAATCATACCCGCATTGGCACAAAAATCCTTATTTAAAAAGTGAACCAGGATTAAAGAATAAATACTTCCGTTTTGTTTATTCGTGGAATTATATGTTCTTCGCTAATCTTTTCCGTTTTATTTATAAAGATAAAATCTAGAGGGGATTTTAATATAAATTATTTCTTTCATGGGTATATGAAATAAAGTAACTATTTTTGGATGATATCGGCGTAAAAGCGCTAAACGTTATCAACTATTACTTTATCTACATCTAGTTTCATGAAACTGATAGGTATTTTAATTCTAGCTACAATCACTGATGATGGAACATAAACGAAAAGGGAAGGATATTAATTTCTTCTCTTTTTTTGAAAGAAAATTAATTTTGTGAAAAATTTTTCTGAAATATAAATAAATAGTTAATATTTGTGAATAATATAACTACTTCCTATGCTAAAAATAAAGCATAGGAGGACTTTGGGAATGAAGAAGACAATCAAACTAGTTGCGATGGCGATGTTAATGGTATTGACTGCATGTTCAGGAAAACCAAGCGACACTAGTGCGCCATCAACTGAAAATTCGACATATCCGCAAGCAAAAGATGGCGTATATGTTGGGAAAGGTGCAGGTTACGGTGGTGATCTAAATGTTGAAGTGGAATTTGCAGGTGGAGAAATTACTCGTATTACAATGCTAGAACATGCTGAATCTTTGCCAGGCGGTGTGGATGAAATGCCAAATAATATTTTAGAAAGTGGTATTGATGCCGATGTAATTGCAGGGGCTACTGCGAGTAGTGAAGGCATTCGAGCTGCTGTAAAAGATGCCATTGATCAAGCAAGTGGTGTTTCGACTACTGTTGAAGTATTTCAAGGTAAAGATGTTGTTGTTGTAGGCGGCGGTAATGCAGGACTAAATACAGCTTATTGGGCATGCAAAGGCGGCGCAAGTGTTGTATTATTTGAAAAACAAGGTAAATTAGGTGGTACTTTTGGTGGCGGAACGTGGATTGCGACAGGTTCTAATATGCAAATTGAACAAGGTATTACTAATGATAGCACTGAAGCATTTATGAAAGATATTGATCGTTTAAATGCAGGTTATGTACAACGGAGTGGAAACAGTGATTATTGGTTCAATCGTGATTTAGCAATTTATTTTGGGGATAACATGGGCGAAGTCACTAATTTTGCTGATCAAATAGGTGTGGATTTTGGTGAACGTAAATTAGGTAATCCAACATTATATGAACCACATGATGTAATGCGTGTATTATCTGGTGGTAATCGACAATCTTATACTGATGCTATCGTAAATGCGTTAAAAGAATTTGAAGATAATGGTCAATTACAAATTGTTTTAAATGCAAATGTAACTGGATTAATTCAAGAAGATGATGCAGTTGCTGGTGTAACTTATGATTTAGATGGTAAATCTGATAGTTATGCTGCTAAAGCGGTTGTATTAGCAACAGGTGGTTATGGCTATAATGAAGATTTAGTTGCGCGCGCTGGACTTAAAAACTATACGTCCTCTACTCCACAATTCCAAACAGGTGATGGCTATGTATGGGCAGAAGAAGCAGGTGCAGTCTTGAAAAATATGGATTTCATTACAACATATTCTGCAGGAATTAAAACTGAAGAAATTGGCTTAACACAAACATATGCGATTCGTGTTAAAGAATTAGGTGACATTATCTTTGTGGATGGTGAAGGAAATCGTTTCATTGATGAATTTGGTCCAGGAGATGGTAGTACTTATGACGCCATTACTTACCAATGGAAAGTTCAACCGGATAACTATGTGTATATTGCCGTATCCCAAAGACAAATTGATGCAATGAAAGAACGAGATCAAACATTGTTGAGTCGCGATAAAGATTGGGCGCAATTTGATAAATTAGTTACTGACGGTGATTCTGTTTATAAAGGTGCAACACCACAAGAAGCAGCAGAAAAAGCTGGTATTAACGCCGAAAACTTTGCAAAAACAATTGAAAAATACAATGGTTATGTTGATGCAGGTAGAGATGCTGATTTTGGAAGGACAAATATCACAACGGTAAAAACAAGTACTGGTGATATGCAAGATTTAGGTTATGATACTTTCACTAAATTGGAAGGTGATATTTATATTTTCAGAACTACACCTTACATTATGATTTGTGCAGGTGGTGTGGATGTTAATACATTAGGACAAGCATTAAATGCAGATAGAGAACCAGTTACAGGTTTATATGCAACTGGTGAATTAATTGGTATGGCAAATGCATTCGGTCGTACAACGATTGGTGGCGTTGGTAATACTGGTGGTTATGTATGGGGTAAAATGGCTGGAGACGGCGTAGCTCAATATATCAATAGCTTAAAATAATATAAATAACAAAAACCACATGGGAATAATTCCATGTGGTTTTTTAGGCTACTCGTTCATCTGTGACTTAAAGTAAGTGATGTGATGATTAAGTTCATTCACTAATTCACCCTTAGTCATATCCCATTCTTCTTTTAATAGGGATAATTCTCTTTGACAGGCATCAATGGCTTTTTCGTAATTACCCAAACTCTGGTGAAGTATACGAATACTAGCTAACATATCGGTATAGCGAGGTTTTGGTGCTTTTTGATATGCTAACTCGTATAGATTAATCGCTTGTGGATAGTCATGATTGAATGCATAACGATTGGCTACTTCCATAATGAGTTGCCAATTGGTAGAATCTGATTCAAGTAATTGTTGATAATCCTTTTTAGTTTGGTCAAAACCGTATTTAATTTCATTGATCCATGTTCTATAAAAGGTTTTATTTTTGATATTGGATGAATCCAATAATTTTACCGCTTGATCAAAATGATAATCATGAATTAAATTCTTTAATAAGAATTCCTTAGTTAGACTATTGCTTGAATTATTTTGAATTAGCTTTTCGTAGGTAGCAATCAACTTTTTATGACACGCAATATTCCAATCACTAACGCAACCATTGGAGGCATTATTCAATGTATTTAAATCAAAGCGATTATCTGGTTTTAATTGTAATGCTTCCAATGCATAGTGTTGTGCTTTATCATTGAGTCGACAGGCATGGAAATGGTATAAATCAGCTAAAGTAGAGAGTGCCAGATGATTATTAGGGTCTTGATTAATTTGCGATAATAAGAATTGTTCACTGCTTGCAAATAAATCATTGGTTAAGGTTTTACCATTTTCAATCATATGATCAATGCGTTGGTATTGAAGATCATTTGGGTAATCAAATAATTCATCAATGGTTATACCAAAATAAGACGCAATCGCCGGTAATTGACTAATATCAGGTGATGTTGTATCGGTATCACATAGTTAAAGATATTGGTATCATTCAATCAATTTTGCCGATAAAG
>CALCFG010000106.1 GCA_937900565.1 uncultured Erysipelotrichaceae bacterium | reverse complement strand
TTTTTGTTGAACAGGCTACGCCAGTTCAACCGACTCAAGTCATTAATCAAAAAAGCGAATTTTCCAGCTTAGAAAATTCGCTTTTTTAGCCTTTAAGTCCACCCCGAGAAACACCATTAACAATTTGCTTACGAGCAAATAAGAACAAAATAATCATCGGAAGCACAATAAGCGTACTGGCCGCCATCATCAATTCAACTTTTGCACCACCTTCACTAACAAATGCATAGAGTCCAAATGGTAATGTACGTAGTTTACGATCAGATACCGCCAACATTGGCCATAAAAATGAATTCCAACTAGCGATTGCATTTAATAAAATGATTGTAACTAAACTTGGCTTCGCTAATGGCACTAAAATACGCCACAAATATTTCCAATCACTGCAGCCATCAATTTTTGCTGCTTGGTATAAGCTTAATGGGACAGTATCAAAGAATCCTTTTAAAATATACATATAAAAGATGGATGAAGTAAATGGAACGATCAATGCCAATAATGTATCGTATATCTTTAAATCAATAATAGTACTGTAATTGGTAATAACAATCATTTCAAATGGAACCATCATTAATCCAAGTAATAACCCAAAGATAATATGAGATCCTTTAAACTGTAACTTCGAAAAAGCAAAGCTTGCTAATATTGTGGTAAACGCACAAATAGTAACACTACCTAACATCGCTAGTAAAGAGTTAAAAAAGTAACGAACAAAAGGTGCCATTTCCAATGCTTTTTTAAAGTTATCGAATGCGAATGTATTTGGCCACCAAAGAGGTGGGAATTGTTGAATTTCAACACTTGTTTTAAATGCACCCGTAATCATCCAATAAAATGGAAATACCATGATAATTGCACCTATACTTAACAATAAATAAAGCAAAACAGTGCCAAGTGAAATGTGTTTTAGTTTATTTTTCATGCATTAAACCTTCGTTTTCTTTTCAATATATTTTTGTAACATCGTAAATACAAAGATAACTGCAAATAAAATTACAGCTGCTGCTGACGCATAGCCATATTGCCCGGGCATTTTCATACGGAATTGATAATAAATATAATACACCACCGTAAATAAATTATTCGCGACACCCGGTCCTTGAAATATTGCAAACAATTCATTAAATACTTTAAAACAGGAAATGGTATTAATAATTAACACCATGAATATTGTTGGCTTTAATAAAGGTAAGGTAATGCGAAAGAATATTTTAGCTTCACTTGCCCCATCTACCTTAGCTGCGGTGTAATACAATGGATCAATATTTTGTAAACCACTTAACAATAAAATGATTGTAAAAGGCAACATGGACCAAATTCCGTAAATACATAGTGCCGGAAAGTTATATGTCGTTATTTGTAACCAATTAATTGACTCAAATCCTAAACAATTCAATAAATAATTAATGACACCCGATTTATAGTTAAACATAAATTTCCACGCTAATCCAACCGCTATGGTACTTGTTACCATTGGTAAGAAATAAGCTGTTTGAAATAAACCACGAAATTTGATTTTTTTACTAAGTAAATAGGCGATTAAAATGGATAATACGAGCGAAATTGGTATGACAACAAAAACATATAGAAATGTATTTTGAAATGCTTGATGAAAGTATGGATCATTCAATACATAAATATAATTACTCATACCAAATCCTGAGTATGATTTTGTAATATAGTTAAAATTTTCCTTAAATGATGTAATCACTACGTTAACAATTGGATACAATGTAAAAATAATTACACCCAGCGCAAACGGCAGTAAATAGAAATATGGTTTAATCTTACGCCATTTCTTTTCTTTTTGATCGATTGTGCGCAATTGTTCTAAGTTATTCATGCCAAACGTTTCCCGCTTTCTGCATCAAAAACAAACACACCACGATCCAGTAATTGGACATCGACTAAATCACCTTTATTAACATTATCAAATGCATCAATATAACATCTTACGCGTTGACCATTAAGATCCAAATAGGCTAAATTCTCTTTACCCATAACATAAGTATCGCTTACCTTTGCTTTAAAATGTGAAGTTGGCGTATTAATTTTCAAACTTTCACTGCGCATTGATAGAATCACAGATTTACCAATATCGGTAGTATTTGTAGCATAATGCACCATTGTTCCACCGTCCAATTCAATGCCATTTTCAACAATCTTACCATGTGTTTTGTTAATCGGTGGATTACCCAAAAAGTCAGCCACAAAACAATTTACAGGTTGATCATATAGTTGTTGTGGTTTAGCAATTTGTTGAAGTACACCATCTTTCATTAAAATGATTTCATCACTTATACTCATGGCTTCTTCTTGATCATGCGTAACAAATATTGTCGTTACGCCTGTTTCTTGTTGAATTCGGCGAATTTCTTCACGCATTTCAATACGCAATCTTGCATCCAAATTACTTAATGGTTCATCCAATAATAAGACTTTAGGATTTTTTACTAATGCCCTGGCAATGGCTACCCTTTGTTGTTGACCACCAGATAATTGACTAGGTTTTCTATCCAACATAGTATCCACATGAACAAGTTTCGCCATATTTTTGGCACGCTCAATGCGTTCTTGTTTCTTTACTTTTTGTAATTCCAACGGAAAACAAATATTTTCTAATACGCTCATGTGTGGATACAATGCATAATTCTGAAATACTAACCCAACACCTCGATGATTTGCACTTAATTCCGTTACATCCGCATCATCAAAATAAATATTTCCACTGGTTAATGGCAATATTCCACTAATCATATTTAGCATTGTACTTTTACCACAGCCACTCGGTCCAAGTAATGCAATTAAATGTCCCGATTCAATCACTGCATTAAAATCTTGAACAGCAACCGTGTTGGTAAATTGTTTCGTTAAATGATTTAATGTTATTTTCATATTCTATTCCTTTAATAAGCTTTCCCAACTTTTACCATCCACATTTGTCAGTTCAAAGCCAAGCATTTTTGCCATAGTGGGGGCATCATTTAAAATTGAGGAGCGTTCAATGACAACCCCTTGCTTCACATTTGGTCCACAAGCAATAAACATCGTTGTTTCATCTTTACTTGGTAAATATCCATGCGAAGCTAATGAATAATGCCATCCCGGTTTTAAATATTCTTTAAATAAATCTTCACCCGCTAAGGTAGCACTAAAACTCATCGGTTCTTTTGCTTCCAATACAAAATCGATGTGTTCATTATCCAATCCAAATAGTGTTAACGCTTCTTGTTTAGTGTAAACGCGTTCAATGTTATATTGTGGTTCTTCTTTTATTTCATTTAAAACCGTCGCTACTTTAGCTATCAATTGCGGATTATGATCTTTTACTTCAATCCAAGCACTCATTGCACATGAATGGCAATATGCTTGCCAATCTTTCAATTGATTGTTTTCATCAACCGTCAATAATCCTTTATCTTTCAATACAAGATTAAAGTTTATGTGACGTTTGACATCTGCTTGCCCATGATCGCCTAATATAACAATATTGGTATGCTCATAATCCCCATAGCGTTTTAATGCTTCGATTAAAATACCCAATTGTTGATCATGCTTTCTTAATTGGGCATGCACTGCTTCATTTTCAACACCATTAACGTGTTTAACAGTATCTAAGTCACACATTTTAATTACCATAATGTCACATTGACCATAATCTTTTAGAATATCTAAACTAACTGCCATCGTAAATTCATCCAAATTCCGATTTTCGCCAACAAGATAATGTTCATAGCGCCAAAAATAGCGATCAATTAATGCTTGTGTTGCATTGTTTTCATAAAATTGTTGAGCATTATCCCCTTGATAGGCAATGGGAACAATCATTGGTAGGTTAAAAGTATAATTGGCACCCCCACTGACTGGCCAGGTAATCGAGCATGTACTTAAACCATGTTGGCTTGCTTTATCCAATAATGTGTCACATTTAATTTGTGACTTTAATGTATACCAAGGTGCATCATCACAATTCACCTCAACAATTTCATTATGAGCAACACCATGCTTTGCAACACTGTTTCCCGTAATAATGGAACAATGATTTGGATACGTAAGGGAAGGATAAACAGGCTCTACATGTTTAACAAGTGAACCTTGAGAAATTACTTTCGAAAAATTAGGTAAAGTTTTCATGTAAGTTAAATCTTGAGTGCATAAGGCATCAAGGCAAAATAACAAAACTTTATTGTGCATATTCAAATAAATAAGGCTACGTTAGGTAAGCTAACGCAGCCACTCCTTTCACTGTTAATTATTCAGTCATAGCAGCTTCACTTAACTTCGCTGCATTTTCCAAAGCTGATTTCGCATCGAAATTTGGGTCAGCTGCACTGGCAAATAATGATTTTAATTCATCACGCATTTGAATGCTGCCACTAAATGCTGGCACTACCAATCCATCATTTACTTGTTCTCCGAGTGCTGCTAGGGCAATATTTTCTGCCACATAAGCTTGGTAAGATTCACTATCTTGCACTGCATAGTATGGTGAGTAAGCATTTAAACATTCAACCCATCGTTGATCTTGTTCAATAAAATATTTCACAAAATCTGTCACAACCTTATCGGTTGCGTCGTCCTTTTTAAATCCAATTGCACTACGATTCCAGTTAACTACTTCTTTGCTATTCTCATCAATAACAGGAACACGTGTTACGGCAACTTCACCATTAATAGCACTTAGTTCCAAATAAGGTAACCCCGCACTTGAACCAATGTAGCTTACCAACGCCCCTGCATTTAAGTCGCTTGAATTATAATCACCGGTAGTTGGCGCCACTTGGAAGTACCCTTTAGCTACACCATCAGCCCACCAATTAACCCATTGCAATGTTTTTTCATCATTCCATAATACTTTTTTATTATCTGCATCAACGTATTGTCCATCATGGGATTGTAAGATAAACATTTGTGCTAAATCTTGCAATGAATCCACAGCAAGTCCAACTTTACCTGTTTGTTCATAAATGATTTTACAGTTTTCTTTTAATTCATCCCATGTTGATGGCGCAGTTAATCCCAATTCATCATAGATTGCTTTGTTATAAAATAAGACAGGCCCAGTAGTTTGAATCGGTACTGAATGAATTTTACTATCTGAATAACCCGTTGCTTCTGCATAAGTTCCTTGCGCCATCATTGAAGCTAAATCAATATCCCAATTTGCCCCAAAATCAATTAACATATCGTATCCATCAAAATTAGTTGCAAAGGATGCATAATTAAATACTAATTGTGGACCAACTCCATTAATCACAGCATCTTGAACCGTTGATTCAAAACTATTTGGATCATATCCGCCAATCACTTCAATACTTACCCCTGGATGTGCTGTTTCATATTCATTGGCTAATGTTTCCAATAATGTTTGTTGAGCTTCAGTAAACGTATGCCATATCGTAAAACTTACGTTTTGATTACCTGCTGCATCACTGGTTGAACTTTCCTTAGATTGACTTGAACAAGCACATAACGATAATGCCGTTGCTGCAACTAAACTCTTCTTAACTAAACTTTTCATTTAAGAACTTAATACTCCTTCTTAATAATTTACGTTGGTTAGTATAGCATTGGTTTTTCATAAAAAAAGCGACTTAAAAAACTGTTAAAAATCATTTAACATACCCTTTACATTTGATGTCATTTTTAAAAAAATAACTTCAAAGGAAATAAAAAAAGTTGAAGCGATAAGTAATCACTTCAACTGTAATAGTTTTATTTTGCTTCTTTCTTAAGCGCTGAGAATAACATAAACAATGCCACTGCCATTAAGATATGACTTATACCAGCAATTCCAGAAATAGCTGCATTTGGACCTTTCGCCAACTCAATTGCCAATACTTGCACGACACCGCGAACAATAAACATAGCACCCATAAATGGCAATGCAATATTATAAACTGTATAGAACTGTTTAAAACGTTTATTCTCAATTAACCCTGGCATTGCTTTGACTAAACAGGCAAGCAATAAAAACATTACCATACCCATTACGATAAAATGAGTATGCACAACACCTAAACTTGTTTTACCAACAAAACCATTAAATTTAGTAAATTCACGGTAGAATACACCACCAACTAAACCAACAATCATGTAAATGAATGCTGTATTAATCATCTTTTTCATCTATTTTCCTTCTTTCTTCATTGCATTATAACCAATGATAACGCTCCATACATACGCACATGTCTTTGGAATCATTAACATTCCCACTAAAGGAATAACATCTGCCCAAAGAACAACAGGAATATAGAAACCAAAACTCAAAATGATTGTTAATGCCATGTATCTGAAATTTTTATCATTGGTTTTTTTCACTTGTTGCATAAACAATACAATAATTAAAATTCCCATCAATGCAAACGGAATATTACGAAGAATCGCCCATGTCATATTTCCGCCTGCAACAAACCAATCATTTTGTGGAAATAAGCATAACACAATTCTCGCAATTGCTAAAAAATACACTCCAAAAGTTAATTGTTTATTGTGAATATCATACCGTTTAACCCATACATAGTATAAAATTACATAGAAAATTGTCATAGTAACGGACGTAATGGCCTTACCCAATCCTAATTGGAAAACAAAATTTTCCAAGCCAGTTGTATTTAAAGCTATCATACGTGGCACTAAATGGAACGCATCCCCACAGCCTAAGGTAACTGCCATAATTCCAAACAAAAAGTATTGGCTACCTTTTTCACTTTTTTTCATCATTAATAGGCCGATCGCAATAACAAATGTTAAGTAGCATACATCAAATACTGTTTCAATAATTGCTTGCATTTTTTTCTCCTTTTTTAAATCGAACATCGTTCATTTTGAACTAAAGTAAATTCCGTTAAAAACGGAATTGTTTAATATAATAATTTGTTGACCATTGCTAACAAGCTTTTACAATCATAATTTCGTTGCACAATTGAAGCAATCATGTACGAAAAGATAATTTCAACAAATGCTTCACATGTAAACACATCATCAAATGCATCTTCCTTGATTCCCTTATCACCTTGAATCAAATACACCAACGATTGTTTAATATGACTCCACGTACGAAACATCAACTCTTGACCCTCTTTTTTATCAAGCCCTGAAAAACTGACGGCGTGTATCGAATAAAAGTTAGGGTATTTCGTTTCTCCCTTTTGCATACATGCATAAATCCATTCAATGCATTGACCGATTGTCTTTAAATTGGCCATTGATTGAGGAAATCCAAAAATTTCTTTCCATACCGATTCAACAATTGCTGTATTCAACTCACTTTTATTACTAAAGTAATTGTAAATCGAACCGACAGATACACCACAAGCAGCAGCAACCGAACGTATGTTGATTTTATCCCAGCCAACTTCTTGAATCATTTTTAGGCATGTATTCAATATCTCTTGTTTAGACGTAACGACTGTATTCACAATAATCCTTTCTGTTCAAACTGAACAATGTTCATTATAAAGATAATTCTGGATTAGTCAACACTTAATGCTATTTTTTTTGTATAATTTATCTGCTGACAAGATAAATCGTATATTTTGTCGATAAAGATGAAAATTTAAGGAGGAACATCATGAACATTTCATCATTACAAAAAGCACGTTATGAATACAAACCAAAGCTTCCTGAAATGCTAAGCCATGGAATTGGCGAAATTTGTGTTAAGGAAGGTGAAGTGACACAAAGCGTTGCTGATCAAGAAAAGATCCAAGCACTTTTCCCAAATACATATGGTAAGAAAGAAATCACTTTCCAAAAAGGAACAAATACATCGGTAGCTAAAAAACAAGTTGTTGGTGTTATCTTATCCGGTGGTCAAGCACCTGGTGGACACAACGTTATTTGTGGCTTATATGATGCTTTGAAAGCAACTAATCCAGAAAATGTATTGTACGGTTTCAAAAATGGTCCTATCGGTTTAATCAACGATGACTATATCGAATTCAGTGATGATTACATTGATCAATACCGTAACACTGGTGGATTTGATATCATCGGTAGTGGACGTACAAAATTAGAAACTGAAGAACAATTTGCAATTGTTGCTGAAGTTTGTAAAAAACATGGAGTAACTGCAATTGTTATTATCGGTGGCGATGATTCCAACACAAATGCAGCTGTATTGGCCGAATACTTTGCAGCACATAATACTGGTGTTCAAGTTATTGGTTGCCCAAAAACAATTGATGGTGACTTAAAGAACGAAGACATTGAATGTTCTTTTGGTTTCGACACTGCAACGAAAACTTATTCCGAAATCATTGGAAATATCGAACGTGATGCAAACTCAGCTAAAAAATATTGGCACTTCATTAAAGTAATGGGACGTTCTGCTAGCCATGTAGCATTGGAATGTGCGTTAGAAACTCAACCAAACATTTGTTTGATTTCTGAAGAAGTAGCCGCTAAAAAAATGTCTTTATCTCAAATTGCTGACTACATTGCGGATTCTGTTGAAGCAAGAAGCAATGCAGGCATGAACTTCGGGGTAGCAATTATCCCTGAAGGTGTGGTTGAATTTGTTCCTGAATTCTCTGTATTAATTGCTGAAATCAATGAATTATTGGCTGGAAGCAAAGCAGATGCATTCAACGCATTAGCAACTTGGGAAGAAAAATATGCATTCATCGAAAATGGTTTAACAAAAGAATCTATGGAAGTGTTTGCTATTTTACCGCAAACTATTCAACAACAATTATTCTTAGAACGTGACCCTCATGGTAATGTTCAAGTATCTTTAATTGAATCCGAAAAATTGTTCTCTGCGTTAGTTGCTGATAAATTAGCTGCGCGTAAAGCTGCTGGTACATACAATGGTAAATTCTCTGCATTACACCACTTCTTAGGTTATGAAGGAAGATGTGCATTCCCTTCTAACTTCGATGCTGACTATTGTTATTCATTAGGATACAACGCATTCATGTTAATCCAATACGGTTATAACGGGTACTTATCAAAAGTTAGTAACTTAAGCAAACCTGCCAGTGAATGGGTAGCTGGTGGTATGCCAATCACAAAAATGATGAATATTGAAAGACGTCATGGAGAAGATAAACCTGTTATTAAAAAAGCTTTAGTAGAATTAGATGGCAAACCGTTCAAATTCTTTGCTGACCATCGTGATCAATGGGCAAAAGAAACTTGTTTCGTATATCCAGGTGCCATCCAATACTATGGACCAAGTGATGTATGCGATTTAACAACACGTACATTAGCTTTGGAAAAAGAATAATTAACTTAACACACAAAAAGGAACATTCGCTTAAAATGTTCCTTTTTGTATGGTTATAACACTTTATCACATACGAATTTCGGTATTGCAAAACGTACTGTTCGTTTTGGATCGACAACTTGACAGAATTGCAAGTCACCACAAGCACTCATTAACATTCCCGCATCATTTAATGAATACTTTAAATGTTTTTGCAAGATTTGATTCATTGTTATACAGGCATTATGGATTGCTGTTTCAATATTTTCATCACTACTGACGGTATAAATATGCGTTGCATCTTCTAACCGAGGTTCATCAATACTAATTCCCTTAAGTACAGATAATTTCACACTTACCTTAGCTCCAATTTCAACTCCCGAAACCATAATTTCACCATCGCCCATGACCGCATGCACATCGCCCACCGCGAAATATGCGCCATCTTTAAATATAGGTAAGTATAACGTTGCACCAATGCCAATTTTCGTATTATCCATGTTACCACCATGACTACCTGGTGTACCACAAGTTACCGGAGCATCCTTTGGCGCAACACCAATTACGCCAATCATTGGTTTTAATGGAATTGCGATATCATTAAAATATGCAAAGTGACCATCACAATGAACTTTTTTAATACCAGTATTAATAATATCTTTACCCAATACGCCATTATCACTTAAACACGCCATTGTACCTACTGGAGCCAATTGAATATCCAGTATGTCGACTTTTAACACGTCCCCTTCTTTTGCATTTTCTAAATAATATGGTCCAGTTGCTGGATTAATGGCATCCCAATCCAAACTATCCATTACATAATCTTCACTATCAATTTGATTATTAAAACAATCCCTTGTTTCAATTTCTATTACTTCACCTTCACTTACTTTAATTGCTTTATCGCAATGATCGCCTAACGCATAAATATAGTTTTCCATAGCATCCCCCTTGTTAATTTTATCTTGCCAAAACATAAAACAAATTGCTATCCCAAAATTCTATAATAAGTGAAAATTATTGAAAAAAAACGATTCTTAAACGAACCGTTTTTAATAAGTTTCTATAAATACTGCACCAAAGGCATCTGGTCCAATATGTGTTCCAATCGTTGATCCAACTTGAACACGCTTTCCAATGGTATAATTTTCCTGAGTAATCATTTTCTCCAATTGTTGACAATGTTTATCACCAGAAGTCATTAAAGTTTTAACCGGATATTTTGGATGGACTTTTAACGTATTCATTTGTTCAATTATATAATGCATCGTTTGATGCACCCCCACTTTCTTCGTAGCAACAATGGCACTACCTTCATCAACGGTAATTACCGGTTTTACTTTCGCTACTGAACCAATAATGGCACTGGCTTTAGAAATTCTTCCACCACGGTGTAAATACTCTAATGTATCGACACTGGCAAAAATACGAACATGTTGCTTCATTTCTTCCAATTCTTGAATAATTAACTCAATTGTCAAATTCGCATGAATCATTTCAAGTGCACGCTCGGCCAAAAATTGAATTCCTGCAGTAGCACTTTGTGTATCAACAATGTAAATGTTTTCGTATTCAACAATATTTTTAGCTAACATCGCACTTTGATATGTTCCAGATAATTTCGACGATAACATTAAACACAACAGCGTATCACCACTTTCTTTTACCTTTTCAAATGCATCCAAGAAAGCATTTGGGGAAGGTTGACTTGTTTTAAAATGATATTTTTGATTGCATAACTTATCATAGAATTCATCTTTCGTAATTGTTACATTATCCAAATATGTTTCATCATTGGCACTTATTTGCAATGGAATCATTGCAATATTATTCGCTTTTAAATCATCGTTTGTAAAATCTGCTGCTGAATCCACTAAAAGTTTAATCATTATTTATCTCCTTATTTGCCACTTCGGCAACTAAATTAAAAATTTCCAATACTTGATTGGCTTTATCTACGCCAATGCTTTCAATCAATCGATCAATAATATTCAGAATTTTAGCATGTTCGTTTTGATACACATTAAGGTTGGCTTGATTCAATTGTATGAATACTTTTCGCCGATCATTTGAATCTTTGATTCGTTGAATTAAATGTTTGTTTTCCATTGAAATCAAAGTGCGATTCATTTGAGACTTTTGCATTTTAGTCATGTTACATAAATCCGTTGCCGTTAATAAATTTGGCTCATTGAGCAATAAATAACGATATATCACTAATTCATTAAACGGTAAATCGGATACCAATCGTTCATTATTAATCGCAGTTGTCAATTGTAACCAAGACTGTAATAATTGTTCATTTAATTTCATAAGCTTAATCTAGTTCACTTTGTGAACTATTAAAGTTTAATTATATTGGTTAACTTTGTCAACTATATTTAAAAAATAGATGCATAAGCTTATGCTATAATTTCTTCAATAAGTGAGGTAATGTATGTATTATCGTAAATTATGCGGAAATGATATTTTTCTTTCACCCATTGACCTTGAAAATGAATATCGAATTCTAACACAATGGGTTAATGAAGATGATTCCATTAAAAACGGCAATGGATTCTTTGCCAAAATATTGGATGAAAATAAAACAAAAGAGCTTTTAACAACATGGAATGAAGGACCTTGTATGTTTTCCATTGTCACTAATGACAATGAATTTGTTGGGCATATTAATTTATTTAACTTCCATCAAACCAATTATGCTACCTTAGGTATATATATTGGCCCATATTATCGGAATTTAGGCTACGGTTCACAAGCCATGCACTTATTATTAGATTATGCATTCAATCAATTAAACTTACATAGCATTCATTTAGATGTTTATGCATTCAATCAAGATGCATTAAGGTTATATCAATCCATGGGATTTACTATTTGTGGTAACTACACAGATGCCATCTATCACAACGGCAAATACTGGTCCATTATTTTAATGGAATTGCTTAAAAAAGATTATTTAAAAGAAAGGAAGGATTAATATGGCCATTATGATTCACATTACCTATAAGGGAAGCGCAAATAATGCACAATTATTTACAAACGAAATGCTTGATTCAGGTATTATTGAAAAAATTCGTAAAAATCCTGGTAACTTGCAATACGACTATTTTATTCCAATTAGTGATCCCCACTCCGTTTTATTAATAGATTGCTGGAAAGATCAACAGGCACTAGATATTCACCATCAATCAGAAATGATGAATGAAATATTAGCATTACGTACCAAGTATAATCTATCCATGGATGTTAAGCGTTATGTAGTAAATGATGATTTAATCCCAGAATATGATCAAAAATTTATACAAAAAAATTAATTTCATCACTATAACACATGTAAATTGAGTTATTCCAATTTTAGAGTATCACAACCCTACTGTTAAACTACCAAGAATAAGACAAGGTTCATATTATTGTTTAATGGAATTATTTAAATCACAAACTGCTTCATATTACGCTTATTGGTAGCGAAATTTTATTAAACCTGAAATGAAGAAAAGAGACATTATCATGTGATAACGTCCCTTTTTATTTTGTTAATATTTCAGTAATGATTCAATGTTCTTCAAAAGGTCCAATAATTGTTTTTGCAACATGTTTTGCTTGATTGGATGCATTGCATGGAGCATAGGAATGATTAAATGAAGCTAACATATCAATATCATTACCACCATCCCCATAAACATAAACATCATTTTCATTTATATCTAAATACTTCGCTAACCATTTTAATGCACTGGCTTTGGATACACCTAATGAAGTTATTTCCATCATTAATGGATCACATGGTGTATTCATAATAGCATTGGAAGTAGCCAAATAATTTTCAACAGGTGAATAATCCATCCCTTCTCGCCGATGCAAATTTATTTTACAAATATCTGCATTTAATATTTGTTCTTTTGATGCATTATAGATTGTATTTTTAAAGTTATCATGCATAAATTTTTCAATCCAAGAAATATCTTCTCCTTCATCTATAAATGCATCTTTTAAAAAAGTTAAATGATCATTACAATCCAAGAATGTATAAATATGATTCGCACTAATGTATTCAAAATCATATGATTTAAATTGATCAATTAACGCCGATAATACCGTTTTATCGATCAATTCCTGATGCATTACTTTGCCCTTATGATCGGCAATGACCGATCCATTCAAACAGACATAATAGCCCTTATTATTACTGTACGATACGGGTACTTGATGATAATGTCTTCCCGTAGCGACAGCAAAATAATTCCCACTATCAAAAACTGCTTGAATTCCTTTATCAATGATTTCATCGCATTCATGTTGTGCGTTTAATAATGTACCATCCAAATCCGTTGCAAACAATCGTGTCATTAATCCAAATCTTCTCCGTTACTTTCAATGACTTTTTTATACCAGTAGAATGAATCTTTTACTGCGTACGTAAGTTTCTTTACCTTGATCATCTCGGTCAACCTGACACTCCAACGGCTAAAGCACGTTGGGTTCTTATGTATATTCACTTCCAAAT
>CALCFG010000105.1 GCA_937900565.1 uncultured Erysipelotrichaceae bacterium | reverse complement strand
GGGAAAATACATTGAAACTGTACGAAGTGTGGGCTATCGGGTAAATGATCATGATTAATAAAATATTTAAAAATACAATGGTTACTGTGGCCATTACCTTATTATTATCCAGTTTCTTTGCATTTGGAATCTTTCAAAAGTCATTGAACGATCAATTGAAAACAGAATTAAAACAAATTGCCCAATTGATTGCAGTGGGTTATCAAACAGGTGATACGAAGTATTTGGACGAATTACCTTTAGCGCAACGGGTAAGTATAATTGATCAAAAAGGAACCGTTATTTACGATTCGATTAAAGATGCAACAAATTTTGAAAACCATTTGCAACGAGAAGAGGTGCAAGAAGCGTTAAGTAATGGGGAAGGCTTAGCGAAGCGCTACTCACAAAGTCTGCATCAAAATTATATTTATTATGCATTAACAATGGATGATGGACTCATTGTGCGGGTTGCTCAACAACAAAGCTTAAAATCATCCCTTTTATCCTCATTGTCGATTCAATTGGTTTTGGCTGTAGTGATTTTATTAATTGTTGCTTATATATTAAGTAAACGATTAACTAAACGTATAATTGAACCAATTAATACGATTGATATTGATCAACCATTTTTAGTCCCAACGTATCAAGAGTTAAATCCGTTATTAACCCGTTTGGATCAGCAAAATACAACGATCAAACAACAAATGGACCAATTAAAACGTTATGATAAGGAATTCAATGCCTTAATATCAGGTATGAACGAAGGTATGGTTGTCATCAATCATGAAAGTAAAATACTTTCTTATAACCCAGCTGCTTTAAAACTATTTGACGTAAAGGAATTATCGGAAGGTCAAAGTGTCTATCAATTAAATGGTTCTTTACCTTTTGTACAATTAATTCAATCCTTAGAACAAGGCAAGGGAGGATCCTGTGAATTAAGTATTAATCATCGCTTTATTCGCTTGCTTGTTTCACCGGTAAAAGATAAAGGGGAAGTTAATGGCGCCATCTTATTGGCATTAGATATTAGCGATCGAAAGAATCAAGAGTTATTACGTGCGCAATTCAGTGCTAACGTGAGCCATGAATTAAAGACACCGTTAACATCCATTATTGGCTTTTCAGAGATACTTGCAAATGGATTGGTTAATAGTGAAGATGTTACAACCATTGGTAAAGATATATATGATCAAAGTAAACGGTTATTAAAAATGGTAGAGGATATCATTCATTTATCCAAATTGGATGAAGCCAATCAAGCAACGTTTACTTCCCAAGAAGTATTATTGAAACCATTGGCAGATGAGATTATTGCAAATTATTTGGACATGGCCAAAAAGAGTAATATTGAACTTATTGGCCCTAACGATAATGCCATTATTGTTGGAAACATAAGATTAGTTAAAGAATGCATCGCTAATTTGGTTGAAAATGCCATTAAGTATGGCAAAACTAATGGGCATGTATGGATTACTGTTGACCAGGATGATAAATATGTCTATCTTAAAGTAAAAGATGATGGTGTTGGCATCAAAGAAAGTGATATTTCTCGAATCTTTGAACGTTTCTATCGCGTGGATCAAAGTCGCAATCAAACCATTAAGGGAAGTGGGTTGGGATTGTCCATTGTTAAGCACGCCATGGATTTCCATCATGGCAATGTCAGTGTGGAATCAACGCTTTATAAAGGAACAACCTTTACGTTAACTTTTCCAAGATAATATAGAGAAAAAATGACACCTATCGGATGTATCATAAGTGTCATTTTTTCTTATTTTTTAATTAACATTAAGTTAAGGTCGACAGGTTCTTCAATTCCATTGATCGAGGCTGTCTCACTGTATTGCCAAATCTTAAATTCATATTCAAAACTTGGAATATTATCATAATCGGCAATCCAAAGTGGATAATTCATAATGCGATTGATATCATAAATGCTGTTTAACCAATAAATGTTGGCATATATCATAGGTTGATAACCAAATTCTTCCATCTTGGCACAAAAAGCTAAGGCATGATTGGTGCGTTGCTCATTGCTTGTTTTTTGAATACGTGATACATCATAATCAATGTCTTCCAAGTCATAGACAACGGGAAGGTCCAATGCGTAATCTTTAATGAGCTTTTGTGTAAAATACGCTTCATCGATTGCTTCTTCCACTGTTGTCGCTTGAGAGAAGAAATAGACACCAACTTTTAATCCGGCCGCTTTAGCACCGCTAATATTTTCTTTAAACGTTGGATCTTCATGCAACACTCCGCCTTGATAGCCGCGATAACCACAACGAATATAAGCAAATGTTATTCCACTTTCTTTAACTTTTTCCCAGTTAATACTTTTTTGATGCATGGATACATCAACACCTAAAGTAGAAGTATATAAATCATCTTCATAAGATTTCATTTCTTCTCCCTGCAATTTTGATATATCTAAAAAAGAAATCGGTAGAATTTCCACGGCATCTTTTAAAGTAATATCATAATTATGGCGATTGCCAACTAATTGAATGATGCTACCAATGATCATGATACATCCAATCAATAATACCAAACCGATTAAAGCAAACCTAGCTTGTGGTTTTAAACGGTATTTACGCCGACGTCTTACAGCTTTTTTTCTTCTTTGACTCATGCATCTATTATAAAGTAAAAACCGTTGCGTGTTTGAACAGACTCAGGGATTCATGTAAAATTAAAATTATGGATAGACAAGAAATTAACTTAATGTTGGCCGAAGGATTAAAGCGCAGCATGAAAATCAATGAATTTGAAAAGGTAAGGGTAGGGGATATTTGTGAGCAAAGTGGTGTGTCACGACAGACGTTTTATCGCCATTTTAAAGATAAATATGATTTATTGAATTGGTATTTTGGGGTTATTTTGAATAATAGTTTTAAACATATGGGGCAAGGTAGTACGTTGCATGAAGCATTGGTAAAAAAATTAACCTACATTAAAGAAGAAAGATTGTTTTTTACTCAAGCGTTTAAATATGGTGAACAAAATAATTTAAAAGATCATGATTATGAGTTAATTTATTCTTTTTATAAAAATAAATTAACACAAACAACCAATCAATTATTACCATCCAATATTGATTTTATATTGCAAATGTATTGTCAAGGGAGTGTCTTTATGACGGTGCAATGGCTAATTAATGGATGCCAAGAATCCGTGTTGGATATGGTGGATAATTTAATTCAAGCCATGCCCATTGGGTTAAGTGACTATTTTAAGCAAAGCCATTTAATATGATGGCTTTTTGTTTGTTACAAATTGTGATTTCTGTAACGATTGTGAACAGTGAACTTTGTTAAACTTTTGGCATAGTCAATTAGGAGGATATTATGGCTAATCGTATTGTATTAAATGAAACAAGTTATCATGGAAAAGGTGCTATCAAAGAAATCATTAATGAAGTGAAGACACGCGGTTTAAACAAAGCGTTTGTTTGCTCAGATCCAGATTTAATTAAATTTAATGTGACAAGTAAAGTGACTTCATTATTGGATGAAGCAGGCATGCCTTACACTATCTATAGTGAAATTAAACCAAATCCAACTATAGCTAATGTCCAAACAGGTGTGAAAGCATTCAAAGATAGTGGAGCAGATTACATCATTGCAATTGGCGGGGGAAGCAGTATGGATACTGCAAAAGCAATTGGTATCATTGCAACAAACCCAGAATTTGAAGATGTCGTTTCTTTGGAAGGTGTTGCACCAACAAAGCATAAAGCAGTGACTACATTTGCTGTGCCGACAACAGCAGGTACTGCAGCTGAAGTAACGATTAACTATGTAATTACTGATGAAAATAAACATCGTAAGATGGTTTGTGTCGATGTTCATGATATTCCAGTGGTTGCGGTAGTTGATCCAGATATGATGGCAAGTATGCCTAAAGGTTTAGCAGCAGCTACGGGTATGGATGCATTAACCCATGCTATTGAAGGTTACATTACTGCAGGTGCTTGGGAAATGAGCGATATGTTCCATTTAAAAGCTATCGAAATTATTTCACGTAGTTTAAGAGCAGCCGTAGCCAAAGAAGATTGGGCAATTGAAGATATGGCATTGGGTCAATATATTGCTGGTATGGGATTTTCTAATGTAGGATTAGGTATCGTTCACTCTATGGCTCATACATTAGGCGCTTTATATGACACACCACACGGTGTTGCCAATGCTATCCTATTACCAACAGTTATGGAATATAATGCGGAAGCAACTGGTGAAAAATACCGCGAAATTGCGCGTGCGATGGGTGTTGAAGGTGTTGATAACATGAGTCAAGAACAGTACCGTAAAGCTGCTTGTGATGCAGTGAAAAAACTTAGCAGTGATGTTGGCATTCCAGCAGATTTAAAAGACATTGTTAAAGCGGAAGATTTAGACTTCTTGAGCGAAAGCGCATATGCAGATGCGTGTCGTCCGGGTAACCCTAAAGAAACAAGTGTTGCGGATATTAAAACATTATTCCAAAAATTAATGTAATTACTGCAAATTTATCTCAATTAAAAGCCAGCGAGAAATCGTTGGTTTTTTGTTGTCTTAGGATCAAACAAATCGATATTATTAGTAAGTGATTTTTCATGTTAAAAAGGGTATAAAGTGAATTTTACTAACGAAAGCTGAATGCAATTGTGCGGATGTACTACGTTTGCTCGTTATTTATTATTTGATGCTGTGCTTGTTTGATAGATTTTACGATATTCACTTGGGGATACATTATGAAGTTTTTTAAATGCATTGCTAAATGCGTATACTGAAGAGAATCCAAAATCATAAGCAATGGTGGATATTGGCGTGTCCGTTTGCGTAAGGGTGAGCGTGATCTCATGGAAGCGATAGGCCATTATAAATTGCTTGGTTGGAATATGGAATACTTTATGGAAGCAATGGTTTAAATAAGAAGTGGATACACCAATCGATTGAGCAATATCATTAACATATAAAGATTGATGAATGTTTGCTTCGATGATGGATAATGCTTGGTTGATTGTTTGGGTTATGGAATGTGTATATGAAGATAAATGATAAGGATCTTCACTTTTTGTTTTACTTGCCATTAAGGTAAGTATGTTAAAGGTTAAGTTTAATGCTAGTTGGTTTTTACCAAGACTAGTGGATTCAATTAAATGATGAGTTGTTGATAGCCATTGTTGTAATGGTTGATCTATGAGTTGATTCGCAACAAAACAACGTTTGGGAAACAGTGCAGCCAATAAAACGGTTTGTTGTATGTTGAGTGTATCAAAATAAATATAATAGTGTGCTGTAGGTTTGTTTGCAGATAACGAATAATAAATAAAAGGTGGTAATAAAATAGCGTCACCTTGCTTGATGGTGTAATGGTAACGTTGAATCGTTACATTCACTTCGCCCTTATCTATAATTACGATTTTATAGTTAGCTAAGATATTATCTTTTTGGTCAAAGGCTTTGGGATAATCCAAATAACCATAAGAAAGTAATTGCAATTGTAATTGTTGTAAATATGCAGAAAGTGAGTCTTTTGGTAAAACGTTTTTGATTTTTATAAAGTCCATAACTTGTGAATTTTCTGACCTATTCCATCACTTAGTTGTGATTTTATTAAATAGTAACACGAAACGGGTATTCTTTTATACAATGTTTACTTTTAAAATAATTAAATGTAACAAGGAGAAAATAAATGAAGAAAATTATTGCAAGTTTAAGTGCAATGGCAATGGTGATTAGTTTAGCGGGTTGTCAAACAAATAAACCAACCGAAACTACGCCAAGTGCAACAGAAAGCACAGTAAGTTATTCAAACGAAAAAAATGCCGACGTAGTTATCGTTGGTGCTGGAGCAGCTGGATTATCAGCAGCGATTACAGCAGTAGAAGAAGGAGCACAAAGTGTCATCATCTTAGAAAAAAGTGGTGTAACAGGTGGTAACTTGAATTTAACAAGTGGTTCTATGAGTGCAGCCAACACTTCTATTCAACAAGAATGTGGAATTGAAGATACATTTGAATCTTTTGAGGAAGATATTTTCAATAATGGTGGTCAATTAGGTGACAAAGAATTAATCAAAGCTTTTGTTGAATCAAATACTGAAACATTTGAATGGTTAATGACTAATGGTTTGAAAGATCATCAATTCTCTATGCAAAATGATTGTGCAGCAGTATTTGCACCTGAACACCAATTGTATAGTATCGCACGTACATATAAACCAAAAGCGAATGATGCGCAACATTATAAATCAGCAGCACATGAAGTATTGCAAGGTATGTTAGATAAATTGGATAACGTAACTGTAGAATTCAATACATCGGCTACACAATTGGTTGCTAATGATCAAGGACAAGTATTAAGTGTATTAGCAAATAACGACACGTTATATACTGCCAATAAAGGCGTGATTATGGCGACTGGTGGATATTCTGGTAACTTTAAATTGATGGAAAAATATGCTGCTCAAGGCGCAGGATATTTATCAAGTACAACAAGCATGGGTGAAGGTATCCGTATGATGCAAGCAGTAGGTGCTTTAGTTAATGAAGATCAATTATCATACATCCCTACATTCCCAATGGGAGTTCAAACTGGTGAACGTAGTGGAACTATCGGGTCTACTTACACTTGGAAAGCGGGTGGTATCTGTGTTAACCAAGAAGGTAAACGTTTTGTAAATGAACAAGAAAGCAGAGTTGATGTGCGTGAAGTTGCATTAGAAGAACAAACCAATGCTGTTCAATATGATATCTATACTGATAAAATTTTAGAAGATTTACGTGCTAATAACGGTGCATTTATGTTTGATTTGTATTTTGGTGAAGAAGGTAGAGCAAAACAATTAGTTCAATCAGCAAGTTCATTAGAAGAATTAGCAGAAAAAATTAATGTACCAGCTGAAAACTTAGTTGCAACTGTTGAAGCATACAATGAAAGTGTTGAACAAGGTGGTACCGATGAATTTGGACGTAGTTATGATGCAAGTAATGTAGGTAATGCATATAGTGTAGCTATTAATAAAATTGAAGGTGATACTTATTATGCGATTCCTTTAAAAGCATTAGTTGTTATGACATTAGGTGGTGTAACGATTGATACAACTGCGCATGTAATGGATGAAGCTGGTAACCAAATCCCTGGTTTATATGCAGCTGGCGAAGTTACTGGTGGTATTTGGGGTAAATTTGTTAGTGGTGGTACTGGTGTAATGGGTCCAATCACTTTTGGACGCATTGCAGCGCGTAGCGTTATGAGTGATACATTAGCAACAGATTATACAGTAAAACAAGCAAGCAATATTTTAGATGCAGACTTATTTACAGTGGATGCACCTGAAGCAGTTGAACGTTTTGATATGTCTACTGAATTAACAGATGGTACTTACAGTGCAACAGTTGATGGCCAAGAAGGACCAATGAGCGTTGAAGTAACAATCACTGAAGGTAAAATCAGTGATGTTCAAATTCCTGAAGCACATGAAACCGCAGGTATTTCAGATGCAGCGTTAAATGAATTACCAGCAACAATTGTTGAACAAAACAGTGTGAATGTAGATATCGTATCAGGTGCTACATTATCTTCAAATCGTATTTTAGATGCAGTAACTGATTGCTTAACTCAAGCAGCTCAATAGTTATTAGAATTTTTAGAAACCTTGTCAACTAGTGGCAAGGTTTTTTTAACGCATCTGTGTCTATTTAACAAGAGTATAAACCGGTATAGTGGCGTCAGTAAAAATCAGTTAATTAATCGTCGAAAAATGATATACAAGGGGTTTATTTTCGGATATAATCAATCGCATGAATTACGTGAAGATTATCGAAATGTAAACGTTTTCAAAAAGAAATTAATTTTAATAAAATTTTGTAGAAATATAAGTTATATTATAAGTGCGAAAGGAACTGGTCAAACAGTTATAAGGTATAGACCAATGGATAAGTTAAATTAAAATTGATTAATTCAAGTATCTAATTATTTTTCATTTTAAATCCTAATTTTATTATGTGTAAGTGTTTAAATAACTAAATTGTTAATATCAAAAAATTGAAATAATTCATCCGGTAGTTGAGCTTTAATTTCGTTGAACATTAACATTTTGTTAAATTAAAAGCGAAATTTTGCAGGACTATTTGCTCGGATTAGGTGAAATTCCTGTTATTAATAATGATTAGCTAACTATACACGTGGATACGTATTGAGTTATGAATTCTTTAAACGCAGTTATGTATCACTGTTAAACATGACCTTATTGAATAGGAAATTTCATAAAATGGTTATTTAAACAAGCGTAATTTGATTTAAACCGATATATGAATATTGAGATTGAAGGATAATGCCCAAAGATGAATAATTAAACCAATAGTAAAAAGAAAGCGAAGCTGGGATGCACACGATTATCAAATCGGTGAAAAATAAAAATAGTGAAATGCAGGGTGTTAGAATTCAACTGAAATATAGTGATGGTTGAGATGTTAGTAGTAAAGCCACATGCCCCAATAAGAATGGATAGGTATTACTTAAATGGCAAAAAAGGAAATACGTTGATCGGCATCAAGTGGTGATAATCAAAAGTAAACCTTAGTAAGGCAAGTTAGTTGCCAGCAGTTTGTGGTCAGTGTTATGGGTGTAAGCTGTGAAATTGAGTGGTCGAGGATAACAAGTTGAAGGGATAATCGAAGTAATAGTACAATTGTTAAGTAATGTTATCTTAATTAATAATGTTAAATTGAATGTAACAAATCATTTGCCGAATAGGACATCATGGAAAGGAGGAGTAATCCTCCTTTTTTAGGGAGGAAAGGTTGTTAAGCAATAAACATTGCTTTTATATTTACGTAATTTTGTTTAAAATATCAATACATGAGTGAAATTAAAAAACAAAATCAACATAAACAAACCTTTATTGAAGGGGCATTAACTTCTTCAATTGGTATTCTCGTCTCCAAAGCATTAGGGCTATTGTATGTATCACCATTAAGTCGTATGGCCGGAAGTGCCAATACGGTGTTTTATTCATATGGGTATACGTATTACAATATATTATTAAATATATGTGGGGCAGGATTGCCGTTTGCTATTGCGGCATTGGTGAGTAAATACAGTACCCGCAATGATTATAAAGCTGTATTAACGCTACGCAAGTTAGGTATGTCCATTATGTTAGGATTGGGATTTACCTTATCGCTTGTATTTATTTTTGTTGCCAATCCATTGGCTTCCCAAGCTTTGGGAAGTCAGGCCAGTAGTGAAGATATAGCAATATTAGTTAATGTATTCCATATTCTTGTACTGGCTGTAATGACAGTACCTTACTTAAGTGCTTATCGTTGCTTTTGGCAAGGACTTAAAGAATTAAAACCTTATGCATTTTCTCAAGTTTTGGAACAATTTGTTCGTGTGTTTTCAATGCTTGGACTCGGTGCTTTTTGTGTTTATATTTTAAAAATGGATGGCATTTATGCCATTTATGCCGCCATGGGTGCAGCGTTTTTGGCGGCATTTGTGGCATTATTGTATTACATTAAATTTGATCGAAAGAATATTGGGAAGATTCGTGCTTTAGCAAAGAATCAACAACGTAAAAGCGCATCCAATAAGAAATTAGCGATTGAATTGGTTTCTTTTGGTTTACCATTTGCGATTAGTTCGATTCTTGGGAATTCGCAAGATATTGTTAATAATACTTTCTTTATGCAAGAGATTATTAAGACCGGTGTGGATCAAGAAACGGGAATGATGATGTTGAGTATGATTCAATACCAATCATTGAATTTAATTGCCATTCCTCAAGTATTGGCGACAGGTTTTCCAAGTGGTATCGTGCCATATATGACAGCAGCATTGGAACAAAGAAATATTAAGCAACTACGTAAATATGTTATTCAATGTTTGGATGTGGTGATGTATATAGGTATACCATTATGCATGTGTATTTGTTTTTTATCGCGGCCATTATATAGTTTGTTTTATGGTACAGAATCATTGGAGTTGGGTGCGCAAGTATTGCAATGGAGTACTTTGGTTGCAATATCTGGAACATTCTCACCTATTTGTACGTCAATGATGATGACTTTGAAAATGCGTGGAAAAGTGATTGGCTATTTGGCGGTAACGTTTGTTGTTAAATTCGTTAGTTTTTTTCCATTAGTTAAAACAATGGGATATCCAGGCGCAATTGTTTCATCGTGTTTGGCAAGTTGTGTGTTGATTTTCTTGTCATTAAAGGCCATTAATAATCGCTATGGGGTAACCTATGGAAAGTTAGTGTTACATTTTATAAAGGTTATGATTTCATGTTTAGCAATGAATGGCGTATTTGTTATTTTTAATTTATTTGGTATTGATGGTACGTATGGTTCATTGGTCGAAAATTTTTTAATACTGGGTATTAAAGGTATCGCTGGTGTGGGTGTTTATGTATGGGTAAGTTTTATGCTCAATTTACCGCAAGCTTTATTGCATAAAAATACGAAAGGTATTATAAATTTGATTAAATCTAAACTTAGATTAGCACGTTAAATTAAGTAGAATGTAAAAAGTTGGATACTTTTTACATTTTTAATAAACCGATTCGTTGCTGCGGATTATTTTTAATAAATATCAAATCATGTGTAATTTTGGCGGGGCTATTTTTTTTAAAGCATTTTAAAAAGGATTTGCATCCAATTTAGTTCATTTTGATTGCGGGATTGTTTGGCATTATATTAGGATTATAGTCATGGAATTGTTAAAAGAAAAAATTAGAACACAAGGGAAAATTTTAAAAGGTGAAGTAGTTAAAGTTGATACTTTTTTAAATCATCAAGTGGATGTGGCTTTAAGTATGGAAATGGCCCAAGAATTTAAACGGCGCTTCCAAGGCGTTAAAGTGGATAAAGTATTAACAATTGAAGCATCTGGAATTGCTCTGGCAAGCTTTGTTGCGCAAGCTTTTGGATGTAACTTTGTCTTTGCTAAAAAAAGTAAAACAAGCAACATGGGCGATTCGGTTTATCGCGCAAAAGTATATTCTTATACCCATAATCAAACAAATCAAATCGTGGTAAGTAAAGAATATTTACATAAAGATGAAAATATACTTATTGTGGATGACTTTTTAGCCAATGGTGAAGCAGTGAATGGGTTAATGGAATTGGTGCATCAAGCTAGGGGAAATGTGGTAGGTGTTGCCATTGCGATTGAAAAAGGATTTCAAAAAGGTGGTAATGCATTGCGTAAGCAGGGGATTCATTTGGAATCATTGGCAATTATTGAAAAAATTGATACGGATAAACAATTAATTACGTTTAGAGAAAATAATTAATTTAACAGAAAGCGAAAAATGGAATCGCTTTCTTTTAATTTTGTGAATTAAGATTATAATTAAGATAATAAGACAGAAAGGCGATTATGAAGAGATGTTAGAAGATATTTTAATTTGGAAAAAGAAAGCAGATTTGCACCCAAAACTTGCCCAAGAATTGGTTAATATGAACGATGAGCAATTAAATGACGCATTCTATACCAACATTGCTTTTGGGACTGCAGGTATGCGTGGTCTATTAGGGGCAGGTACAAATCGAATTAATTATTATACGGTACGTAAAGCAACCGTTGGGTATGCCCAAGCATTAAAAAAATGGGGTAAAGCGAATAAAGGAGTTGCTATTAGCTATGATAATCGACATTTAAGTCGTGACTTTGCCTTTGATTGTGCTAATTTATTAGCAACTTATGATATTCCTACATATGTTTATGAAGCGTTAAGACCAACGCCAATGTTAAGCTTTGCTGTGCGTTATCACAATTGTGCAGGGGGCATTATGATTACTGCTTCTCACAATCCAAAAGAATATAATGGCTATAAGCTATATGATGACACCGGATGCCAATTAATTCCGGATTTAGCCAATGAAGTGGTTGACTTAGTTAATGCTGTGAAAGATCCATTAAGCATTGTTGTTAATCCAAGTGAGCAACAAAAAGAATTAATTCATATTTTAGGAAAAGAAATGGATGATGCGTATTTAAAAGAAGTGTTGGATATTCAATTAAACAAGGATTTGGACAAATCCAATATTTCCATTGCGTTTTCACCAGAGCATGGAACAGCTAATGGTATTGTTCAACGGATGTACGATATGACCGGTTATCGTTATTATGATGTTAAAGAGCAATGTACACCTGATCCTGATTTTTCAGCAACGGAATCTCCAAACCCTGAAGAAGCGAAAGCATATGCGAAAGTATTGGAACTTGCAAATGATAAACAATGTGATGTTGTATTGGTGTGTGACCCTGATGCTGACCGTATGGGAGTGGCTGCACTGTCCAATGGTGAATATCAATTACTCAGTGGTAACCAAAGTGGTGCAGTGTTAATTGAATATATATTTTCTCAATTAAAAGAAAAAGGATTAATGCCGGAAAATCCTGTGATGTTTAATACCGTAGTTACTAGCGATTTAGGCGAGGCGATTGCATCTTATTATGGTGTAGAAACTGAGAAAACTTTAACAGGATTTAAATACATTGGATCGAAGATCCATCATTACGAACAAACGCATGAAAAAAATTATGTTTTTGGTTACGAAGAATCCTATGGCTCATTAATTCGCCCATTTGTACGAGATAAAGACTCCCCACAAGCATGTTTAATGTTAGCTGAAGCAGCTTGCTATTATAAACACCATGGTAAAACACTGGTGGATGTGTTGAATCAATTGTATCAACGCTTTGGGACTTACTTAGAAACTCAATTATCCATTAGCTTACCAGGAGAAAGTGGTGCTAAGAAATTAGCAGCGATGATGAAAGACTTACGTGATAATCCATTAACTGAAATTGGTGGACTTAAAGTGGTGAAACGGTGGGATTTTAAAACGCGCGAAATTGAAGAAAATGGTAACATATTGCCACTTGAAGGTTTTGATATTTCCGATGTATTGAAGTACCAATTGGAAGATGGTTCGTGGATTGCGGTTAGACCAAGTGGAACGGAGCCAAAATGTAAAGTATATTTCTGTATCAAAGCAGTTGATTTAGCAACTTGTCATAATAAATTAGATTGCATGCAAGCCAACATGAAAGCAATCATGCTAAAAGACTAGGAAGAGTTTTATGGATAAATTTTGGACCCAATTTATTGGACAACAAATGCAACTTCCGTATTTTCAACAATTATCTGAATTTATCGAGGTTGAAGAAAGTGAACATTTAGTCTTTCCAAAGGCCAATGATCGTTTAAATGCTTTTAAATATACACCCTATGATTCAATAAAGGTAGTCATTGTGGGACAAGACCCTTATCATGAATTAAATCAAGCGCAAGGGTTGGCATTTTCAGTGCCTGAAAACTTTCCGTTACCACCGAGCTTACGCAATATATTTAAAGAATTAAAAACAGATTGTGGTATTGACCATTTTAATAATGGTTCGTTAGTTGGTTGGGCGAAGCAGGGGGTATTTTTAATTAATTCAATTCTAACAGTACGTTGTGGTAAAGCCCTAAGTCATCAAAATAAAGGGTGGGAAAGATTTTATCAAGCTACTATGGAAACTCTGAATAAACGTGAACAGCCAATTATCTTTGTGTTATGGGGGAAAAAAGCACAAGCTGCAAAGCAATGGATTGACGCAAGTAAACATGTCGTTATTGAAAGTAATCACCCATCGCCTTTATCGGCGTCGCGTGGATTCTTTGGTTCGAAACCGTTTTCTAAAATAAATGAACAATTGATTGTTTGGCAGCAAAAACCAATTGATTGGTCAAAGTAAAACCAAGCGTTATTGATTTGTTAAAAACTAAGCAAACAATGCTATAATAACTAATGTCATCAAGGAGGAAATAGTATGGCAAAAAAAAGTGTAACCGACTTACAGGTTGAAGGTAAAAAAGTAATTGTACGTGTTGATTTCAATGTTCCTCATAAAGGAAGTGAAATTACTGACGACACACGTATTCGTGCCGCTTTACCAACAATTAGTTATTTAGTGGATCATAAAGCAAAAGTAGTATTGCTTTCTCACTTAGGTAAAGTGAACCATAAAGACCCAGAAAAAACAGAAGCAGATAAAGCAAAAAATGATATGTCAATCGTTGCAACACGTTTGCAAGAATTGATGCCAAATAGTAAAGTAACTTTCGTTAATGCAACACGTGGTGCTGAATTGGAAGCAGCAGTGGCTGATTGCAAAGAAGGCGACATCGTTTTAATGCAAAATACACGTTATGAAAAAGGTGAAAGTAAAAATGATCCTGAATTAGGTGCTTATTGGGCAAGTTTAGCTGATTTGTTCGTATGTGATGCGTTTGGATCAGTGCATAGAGCGCACGCTTCAACTGTTGGTATTCCGACACATTTACCAAGTGCTGTTGGTTTCTTAGTTGAAAAGGAATTGAAATTCTTAGGCGATGCTGTTGAAAATCCAGTTCGTCCATTCGTTGGTATTTTAGGTGGTGCAAAAGTTGCTGATAAATTAAAAGTTATTTCTAACTTATTGGAAAAATGTGACACTTTAATTATTGGTGGTGGAATGGCTTATACATTCTTAGTAGCGCAAGGTTATGAAGTTGGTACTTCATTAGTAGATAATGAACAAATTGACTACTGTAAAGAAATGTTAGCTAAAGCTGAAAAATTAGGTAAAAAATTGTTGTTGCCTGTTGATACAACAATTGCAAAAGAATTCCCAGATCCAATTGACGCACCAATTGACGTTAAAGTTGTTCCAAGTAATGAAATTCCTGCAGATATGATGGGGTTGGATATTGGTAGTGAAACTGCTAAATTGTTTGCTGAAGAAGTTAAAAATGCCAAAACAGTTGTTTGGAATGGACCAATGGGTGTATTCGAAAACCCTGTATTAGCAGCTGGAACCAAAGCAGTAGCTGCAGCTTTAGCTGAAACGGAAGCAACAACAATCATCGGTGGTGGTGATAGTGCAGCAGCTGTTAAACAATTAGGCTATGCTGATAAGATGAGTCATATTTCTACTGGTGGCGGCGCAAGCTTAGAATTCTTAGAAGGTAATGGTTTACCTGGTGTTGATATTATCAACGAAAAATAATAATGGAAAAAGAGGAGTATTTAAATAATGAGAAAACCAATTATTGTCGGTAACTGGAAAATGAATAAATTAAATAGCGAAGCCAAAGCGTTCTTTAATGCAGTGGAAAGCTATTTAGACGGTAATGAAGCAGCGACATATGGTATCGGCGCACCATTTACTTGCGTTGGTACATGTGTTGAAAATAAAAAACATATGTTAGTTGCCGCAGAAAACTGCCATTTTAAAGATAATGGTGCATATACAGGCGAAGTAAGCGTTCCGATGTTGGAAGAATTAAAAGTAGATGCATGCATTATTGGCCACTCTGAAAGAAGACAATACTTTGCTGAAACAGATGAAACAGTTAACTTAAAAGCAAAACGCTTGTTGGAAGCTGGCATTATGCCAATTTTATGCATTGGTGAAACCGAAGCGCAATTTGATGCAGGTGAAACAAATGCTGTCATTGCTAGCCAATTACACGGTGGCTTGGTTGGATTAACTAGTGAGCAAGTGGCTAGTATGGTAATTGCTTATGAACCAATCTGGGCAATTGGTACTGGTAAGAGTGCAAATATGGAAATTGCTGAAAACTGCTGTAAAGCGGTTCGTGATGTTGTTCGTGAAATGTTTGGTGATGAAGCAGCAGATAAAGTTCGTGTGCAATATGGTGGAAGTGTTAAACCTGAAAATATCAAAGATTACATGGCACAACCAGATATCGATGGCGCATTAATTGGTGGAGCTAGCTTAAAAGAAGATAGTTTTAAAGCTATTATTGATGCAACAAAATAAATTATCGGTTACAATAAGTGAGCAATAATTATTGCTCACTTATATCGTGAAGACGTATCGAAGTGGTTATAACGAGACCGATTCGAAATCGGTTGATCGCTTAACGCGGTCCGTGGGTTCGAATCCCACCGTCTTCGCCAATTACAAATCAAAGGGTTCACAGCGAACCCTTTATTTTTTAAAAAAGTGTTGACTTTTGTTATTTAATTTTGTTATTATAAACAGGCAGTCAATGATGCGCCTGTAGCTCAGGTGGTTAGAGCGCACCCCTGATAAGGGTGAGGTCGTTG
>CALCFG010000104.1 GCA_937900565.1 uncultured Erysipelotrichaceae bacterium | reverse complement strand
TTTGGAAGTGAATATACATAAGAACCCAACGTGCTTTAGCCGTTGGAGTGTCAGATGATGACATTGGAAATGATATTTTCGATAATCGAGAAGTACAACCCAATCGGTTGGATGAATTTCATTACCCACGCTTTAAAAGTGGGAATATGAAATTTTCAGCTATTGTTTGTTGCTTCCATGGTGATATGCGTTGGCAGGATATGGAAGCACATATTCTTTATTGTGAACAAGCAGTGAATAATAGCAAACATTTTTCGTTTGGTACAGATAAAGAAATTCAAGTCTTTCTAGCGGTGGAAGGCATGTGTGGTATACGTAAAAATGCAAGTGAATGTATTCATTGGTTATATAATCACCATGTGCGATTAGGTTCGTTATGTTGGAATGATGATAACGCCTTGGCTTGTGGTGCCAAATCAGGGAATAAACCATTAACGGAAATGGGAATTGAAGTCATCAAGACGATGAATGCAGTGAATATGGCAATTGATACGAGTCATTGTTGTGAGTGGAACTATTATGATATTGCCCGTATTAGCACTAAACCAATAATGGCATCACACTCTAATGTTAAAGCACTTTATAATCATTACCGTAATCTAAGTGATCCGCAGTTGCAAGTTATCGTGAGTAAAGATGGTATAGTTGGCGGTATTCCAGTAAGATGGTTTGTTAAAAAGAAAGACGATAATGCAACACTCGAAGATTTTTTAGATGTATTGATGTATTTAAAAGAAAAAATTGGTTATCAACGGGTTGCATTAGGTTTTGATTTTATGGACTACATGGAAGGTATGGAAGATAGTAATGTGGTTAATATGAAAGATATTTCTCAAATTGATCGTATTGCTTCAGGATTGGAGCGAAGAGGCTGCAATGAGCAAGAAATTGAAGCGATTTGCTTTAGCAATGCTTACAATTACATGCAACCTTACTTGTCAGCATGATTGGTTTGAATATTCACTTTAAAAAAAGAAGTAAATGTTTTAAAATGAGTATGTAATTAGGAGGAAATATTACAATGGTATTAGTTTCTGCAACAGAAATGATTAACAAGGCTCATGAAGGCCATTATGCCGTAGGTGCATTCAACATTAATAACCTTGAATGGACAAAAGCAATCTTAGCTGCAGCTGAAGAAGTGAAATCACCAGTTATGTTAGGTGTATCTGAAGGTGCTGCAAAATATATGTGTGGTTTCAAAACTGTCGTAGCGATGGTTAGAGAAATCCATGATCAAATGGGAATTACTGTTCCTGTCGCTTTACACTTAGACCATGGTTCTTATGAAGGTGCAAAAGCTTGTATCGAAGCTGGTTTCACATCTGTTATGTTTGATGGTTCTCACTATGCGTTCGAAGAAAATTTAGAAAAATCAAAAGAAATGATCGCTTTAGCACATGCTAAAGGATGCTCTATCGAATGTGAAGTTGGTGGCATCGGTGGTGAAGAAGATGGTGTTGTTTCTGCTGGAGAATTAGCAGATCCAAATGAATGCAAAACAATTGCTGAATTAGGCGTTGATTTCTTAGCTGCTGGTATTGGTAATATTCACGGTAAATACCCTGCAAATTGGGCTGGTTTAAGCTTTGAACGTTTGGAAGAAATCCAAGCTGTTACAAATGGTAAACCATTAGTATTGCATGGTGGTTCTGGTATCCCTGCAGATCAAATCGCAAAAGCAATTTCTTTAGGTGTTTCTAAAATCAACGTTAACACAGAATTACAATTAGAATTTGCTGCTGCTACACGTGCTTACATTGAAGCTGGTAAAGATCAAGAAGGTAAAGGATATGACCCTCGTAAATTATTAGCTCCAGGAGCTAAAGCAATTACTGAAAAAGTAAAAGCTATGATGACACAATTTGGTTCTGCTGGTAAAGCTGAATAATAAATGTTCTTTATTAACCGCATGAGTTTCTCATGCGGTTTTAAATATTATTAGAATTTTAAATTAATACATTAGTAAAATAGTAAGTGGTATTGAATGTGATTGCGCTTAATTCATACTTAAACGCCTTAGTTTAAGGTTGGGTAACTAATTGAAGTGGATTACAATATTACAATATAAGTGTGAAAAGCCCATTCCTTTAGGGGGGATGAAAGCACTATTTATTTTAATTATATAGTGTATGTCTTATTTGAAACTATACACAATTTATGATATATTTATAGTATGGAAAATAAGTATAGA
>CALCFG010000103.1 GCA_937900565.1 uncultured Erysipelotrichaceae bacterium | reverse complement strand
ATAAATTTGCAAATGGATTTAATGTACGTGATGTTGAAATCGATAAAGTAATTATTAATGAATGATTTTAGGTAGTTAATATACAAATTGTAATAAAAAGTTTACAAAAGACCTCAAAAACAGTGAATTTTTAGAATTAAAACATCATTTTTGAGAAAAAAGCGCAAAAAGGAGATTAAAAATGAAACTAAGTGAATTGATTGAGAAATATGGCGATTGTGAAGTAACGGATGAATTAATGGAAATGTTAAAGCCTAAAGGGGATTGGATACCTAAAATGAATGATACATATTGGAAGATTAATATCTGTGGTGAAGTGGTATATAGCCTTTGGGAAGATTGCTATTATGACTATTTTGCATTAAACAAGCGTAACGTTTATCAAACCGAAGAAGAAGCACGATTTGCATTGGATATGTATAACTTCTGCAAGAAAAGAAGCTTTGAGCCAGATTGGGAAGATCGTAATCGGTTTAAATACTATTTATATTTAGATTACAACAATAAAGAAGCTAATTATAATTACACGGATAGTTTTAACCATTGTAGCCCATTTTATTACCCAACGGAAAAAGCAGTACAAGAAATCATCAACAAGTACAGCTTTGAAGAACTAGAAAAATACTATGGGAGAGTGTAGATGTTAAACGCAGAAAAATTTAGAGATGAGATTTTTGACAATGATAATAATTTAATATGCGATAAATTGCGTGATGTGTTTTTTCGAGAAACAAAAGAAAATCAATTTAAATCTTTGGGAAAAGTGGTTAGATGGTTGTTAAGCGAATACAAAGAACCAATCCTAGACGAAGTGGAGCGTGAGTATTTGAGTGCGGTTTGTAGACCGTATGGAGTGGTGATGATTTGTAAGAAAAATACAGGAAACAATAAAAGCCAACGGATTGAAATTTACATAGATAATACCTATTGTAAAAAATATGAAGCTATCAAGTTACCTTATTTCAACCCTGAAACAATGTATAAAGGTATGGAAGTTGGTAAGAAATACTTACCGCAAGAACTAGGGATAAAGTGCAGGAATAATCCTAACGGAGAAATTAAGCATGACTAGCAAAGAAGCATTAGATGTATTGATTGACGCTAAGTTTTGCAGAAATGCAGAGCATGAAAATGAAGTGAATGAAGCGATTGAAGTGTTGCAAGAATTAGTGGATAAAGTTACACCAACGAAACCATTAATTGAAGCGGATGGATTCTATGACGGTGAACTTGTGTATGATACTTGGGTTTGTCAAAAATGCGGAGAACGTTATGAAATAGACTATGACAAGTACGATTATTGCCCAAAATGTGGACAAGCGTTAGATTGGAGCAAAAATGAATAATTTAAAAATGATATTTGTTTTACTCAGTTGCCATTTTGTGGGTGATTACTTATTGCAAATTGACTATTTAGCAAAAACTAAAGCTACAAATTTATACCATATGGTTATCCATTGTTTTCTCTATTGTTTACCGTTTGCAATTATGTTTGGTTATGATTATCGCATTTACGTTTTATTAATCAGTCATTTTATTGTTGATAATCTTAAAGCAAAATATAACTCAATTAGCTATTTGGCTGACCAAGTTTTGCATTTGATTATTTTAATTATTTTTTATGGGGTGATTAGATGAAAACTGCTAGAGAAATGTTTGAAGAATTGGGGTGGTTTGAAGATGAATAGTTTTGATTTATTTGGAGTTTTAATTGCACTAACAATTATCGTTATTTTAATAGGCAAATTTGTTGAGCTGTATTTTTATTACAAAAAAATTGAGGATTTTGAAGAATTGTTAGATAAGAAAAAAGATGTGTCCAAATATGTTCGTACATTCAAGTCCATAGAACGTAATTATTATCGTTCAATTGTAGAAGAGAATAAAACAATAGAAAGTATTTCTTCTAATAAATGTGGATTTGATCTTAACAAGTCTAAGAAAATACTGCGTATTCTAGGATTTGTTTTTATAGCGCTTGATGTCATCGGCTTTTTCATTGGAGGCAAAATGATGATGGTATTGCTTGTTTTTGTAATCCTTGGATCGTATGCGGTATACCTATGGTATTATCCGTATATATATATTGAAACAAAGACTAAAAAAGGTGAAGATATTATGCTTCAGATGCCATTTCTTGGAGCTGCGTTTGCTTTGCTTTTAAATCTAGCAACAACAAATGTTTTTGACTATGATTTTATTGATTATTTGAAAATAACATTGACTTTAACACTCGTTTTTTCAATTCCTTTTATTGTTAAATCGTTGTGCACAAAACTGCCACAAAGATTCGGACGAAAATTATCAGTTATTTTTGCAGTTTTAGTGTTCTCTTTTACGATTACTTTCCCAGTTAATTTCTTATTAACATTTGGTAAATCAGAACATGAAACAATTGTTATTACAGATAAGGATGTTGATACAGGTAATAGCTTAACAGATTATGAATTAATTGCTACTTGGCGTGGCAAAGAAAAAGAGTTTAATGTGTCGAAAAGTCAGTATTTAAAAACTAATATTGGAGATAGTCGTCGAGTATGCATTCGGAAGAGCATGTTAGGTTTAGAATATTATAGTGTTCATGAATAGTTTTTAAGTAAGTTATAGAAAAATTGGGATTGATCATAGTCCTGTTTTGGCTAATGTGTTAAATGCTTTAACTTTAACAAAAAATAATACTAAATTATTTAATAAACGGTATTTTACTTTATTTGTGTGGCTATGGTAATGCTTGTAAATTGGACAAATCCATTTTCTTATGAAATCAATCGTTTAAATTAGTTTGGGTAAACCGCATTTTACGGTATTGAGTAGGGGATAACCCTTCTTTTGCTTTGAATAGATTACTGAAATGATTGGGGGAACTAAAACCAAGTTCCAATGCAATGGTTTTAATGGATAAGGAAGGGTTATCTAAATAATTTTTTGCTAGCGAAAGGCGATAATCCATAATCAGTTGTTGTGGACTTTGATGTGTGTTTTGCTTAAAGATCTTATATAGATAAACAGTGGAAATTGAACAATGGTTAGCAATGGCTTCGATAGTAATGTTATCGGTTATATGATCATTAATGTAAGTAATGGCTTTATTAAATAAATCATGAGTTGATAGTTTTTGATTTATCGGTGGTAGTGGTTTGTAATATTTATTGGCAAGACGGACCATTTGCATGAATAAACGAATGAAGATGGCTTGTATGCATAAGCTATAACCACGATTTTGATTTATTCCTTCTTGGAAGATTTGTGTCATCATCAAAAAAATTTGATTTTCTGTATCATGAACGCTTAATGTGGGCATCATTTCTTTGATAAAACTGTTAAAGACTTGTCGTTGTTCGATATTTAAAATACTAAAATTTATAAATTGAAGTGTTGTTTCTTGCATATCGTCTACGGTTAATTCCTTTTCAGGTGGCAATAATGCAACGTCACCTTGACGTAATGTTTGGATATTTCCATTGATATCATAAATATAAGCACAACCTTTTAGAATGTAGTTAATTCGAAAATAATGAAGAAATTTCTCATCATAATATTCATTACTGTGAACAACAATCGATCCAAATTGCATTGCTTTTAATTGAAATTCTTTCACTTGTAAGCATAGATCGTCAGTAATAATATCGAATTTATTTAATGTAGGATTATGATTCATGTTAACCTCTTTTTTCTCAATTATAAAGATTTGATGAAAATTAGTAAAGATTTGTGTATGGTTAATCATAGCAAGTTTCGTTATTCTTTTCGGTAGTGAAAGAAGGTTATGAGTATGAAAAGATTAAATCTAATTTTAGCCGGCTTATTAAGTTTAACGGCTTGTGCAAGTAAAAATGATGCGCAAATTAGTGCTTCGCCAGTCATAAGTGAAACTCCAAGCACTGAGATAACAGGTAATTATCAATTTGGTAGTGCAACAAAAACTACGATTGAAGCCACTGATGTGACAGATGGAAAAGGTAGTGCAACATTTGACACTTCCAGTGTTGCGTTAGTTTTGGATGCTGAAGGTAAAATTGTGTATGTCGACTTTGATACTGCAGAAAATACAGTATTAGGTGATAGTGAAGGAAAACTTGTTGGAAATGAAACGACAACAAAACGTAAGTTAGCCAACGACTATGGTATGCATAAAGTAAGTAGTATTGGGGCTGACTGGTATCAACAAGTGGACGCATTAGAAAATGCATTAATCGGTAAAACAATAGAAGAAGCTGTAGCGTTAAAAATTGATGAAGCAGGAAAAGCAGTGGATGCCGATTTATTAAGCGGTTGTACGATTGCAATTGCAGGTTATGTTGATCTATTAAAACAAGCAAGTGAAAATATGATGGTAATTGAACCAATAGCAGATGTTGGATTTGGATTATCAACTAGCTTTAAATTAACTGACGTTAGTGATAAAGAAGGCTCAGCACAAGAAAATACAACAGTTGCTGCTTATGGCTTAGATGCAGATGGAAAGATTGTATTTACATATTTTGATACTGCACAAAACAGTGCTCAATTGAATAGCGAAGGTCATTGGACATTACCAGAAAAAACAAGTACTAAACGCGAATTAGGCAATGAATATGGAATGTTAAAAGCAAGTTCAATCGGAAAAGAATGGTTTGAACAATTGGATGCTTTCCAAGCCTACTGTGTAGGTAAAACATTAGATGAAGTTATTGGAATGGAATTGGCAGATGGTCTTTCAACTGATGTTGATTTATTAGCTGGATGTACGGTTAAATTAACACCATTTATTTCTGGATTGGAAGTAGCAAAACTTTATCAAAAAACATTATAATTTTTTGAAAGAACAACAAAGAAGCGTTAAAAACAACGTTTCTTTTTTTTAAGTTATAATTTAATGTAATAAGGCGGAGAGTAGTATGAAATTAATTTCTTGGAATTTAAATGGTTATCGCGCAGCGATAAGCAAAGATATTGTTAACCCACTAATGAATAGTGGGGCAGATGTTATTGTCTTTCAGGAAACCAAAGCACAATCCGAACAAATTGATGCTTCCATTTTTGAAGGATATTATGCTTATATGCATTCTGCGGAAAAGAAAGGTTATTCCGGGACAATGGTGTTAACTAAAGTTAAACCATTGTCCATTAGCTATGGCATTAATGTAGATGAATTTGATCATGAAGGAAGAGTTATAACCTTAGAATATGATAATTGTTATGTAGTCTGTGTCTATGTTCCCAATAGTCAAAATGAATTAAAACGTTTGAATTATCGTGTGCAATGGGATAGAGTATTTACCAACTATTTACATCAATTGGATTTAATTAAACCAGTACTAATAGGCGGCGACTTTAATGTCGCCCATAAACCGATGGATTTAAAGAATCCAAAAAGTAATGAACGCAATGCCGGATATACCATTGAAGAAAGAAATGGATTTACAGAATTATTAGCTCATGGTTTTATTGATTCTTATCGGTATTTACATCCGGATACCATTGAATATTCGTGGTGGAGCTATCGCTTTAATTCACGCGCTAAAAATATTGGGTGGCGCATCGATTATTGGTTGGTTAGTAATCGCATTAAAGATTCAATTCAACAAGCATGGATTGAAACGAGTTGGTTGGGCAGTGATCACGCACCGATTGGCATCGAGGTATCGTTATGAAATATGCATTAGTCTTAGATAGTGGAACAACCAGTGTACGTGCCGCATTAGTGGATACAGTGGGTAATATCATTGATTTTAAACAAGAAGAACTTTCGTTAAGTTCAGCTAGTAATTCAGGAATTCATCAAGATGGCGAAGAAATTTATACAAAAAGTAAATCGGTTATATTATCAGTATTAAGGGATAATCATATTTCTAATGACGATATTTTAGGGTTAGGCATTACCAATCAAAGGGAAACGACTTTATTATTTGATACACTAGGTATCCCGTTAGCCAACGCTATCGTTTGGCAATCCAAAGAAAGCGATGATATTTGTCAACAATGGATTGCCAAAGGATACCAAAATATCGTTATGGAAAAAACAGGATTAACAATTGATGCGTATTTTAGTGCATCAAAGATTCGTTATCTTTTGGATACGAACCCTGACTTATCCATTGCCCTTGCAAATCATAATTGCCTGTTTGGTACTGTCGATACTTATTTAATTTATCGATTTACACAAGGAAAAGTTCATGCCAGTGATGGATCGAATGCTTCTCGAACAATGTTGTTTAATATTCATTCTTATTGCTGGGATGATCAATTACTTGAATTGTTTGATATCCCTAAACAAATATTACCTCGTGTAAACCAATCGATTGATAATTTTGGTGTTGCCCAATTGGATGAATATCAAATACCAATTATTGCAGTACTCGGTGATCAACAAGCGGCGTGCTTAGGTGATGGCTGTACTGCTTATGGTGATAGTAAGGTTACTTATGGCACGGGTGGATTCGTGCTTTGTCAAACGAAAGATAAATGTATTAATAGTAGTAATGGAATGGTATCTTCCATTGCATGGCGCATTAATAATCAAACCCATTATGTCTTGGAAGGATCGGTTTTTATTGCGGGCGCTGCCATTCAATGGTTGCGTGATGAATTGAATATTATTGATAGTGCAAAAGATAGTGAAGCATTGGCATGCAGTGTCAATGACAGTGAAGGCGTTGTTGTAGTACCATGCTTTACGGGTTTAGGTGCGCCTTATTGGAATGGTAAGGCTAAAGCTATGATTGCTGGAATTTCACGAAAAACGAACAAAGCACATATTACTTACGCTACATTGCAAGCAATTGCAAACAGTATTGAAGACGTTTTAGTTGCCATGCGTAATGATTTAAAACATCCAATTCATTCCATTGTGGGCGATGGTGGCGCAAGCGCCAATGATTTACTATGCCAAATGCAATCTGACCTTTCGGTTGCAACGTTAATTCGTTATACCCAAATTGAAGCGACTTTATTGGGCGTAGCCTATTTGGTGTTATTTCATTATGGTTATATTTCATCATTGGACGATGTATCGAAATTAAAAGATATTGATCAAACATTTATGCCACAATTGGATGAAATAAAGAAAAATAATATTCGTAAGCAATGGAAGAAAGCATTGGCTTGTGTGGATTTGTATGCCAATAGTTAGTCCCACATCCATTTACATCCATGTACCATTCTGTCAAAAGATTTGTACCTTTTGTGACTTTAAACGTACTATCTATAATCCTTCATTAATCAATGCTTGGTTAAACCAATTAGCCAATGAAATCAATTATTATGCTTATGAGATAGAAGCTAAGTATTTAAAGTCAATTTATATTGGTGGAGGTACACCATCTTGTTTAAATGAAGGTGAATGGAATCAATTAATAACATTAATTAAACCATGGCTTCACCAAGCGGTGGAAGTTACTATGGAAGTTAATCCAGAAGATATAAATGATTTTAACTTAGACTTATGGAAAACTAGTGGCATTAATCGTTTATCCGTTGGTGTTGAATCATTTAATGACTGTCAATTAAATCAAATGAATCGTAGTAATAAAGTCATGGATTTAAATAATTTAATGCAAATGATTCAACACCATGGGTTTACCAATATTTCCTTTGATATTATGTATGGCTTACCCAATCAATCTTTAGAGGATTATCAAACTACACTTCAACAACTCATCGCATTAAACCCTAAACATATATCTGCTTATTGTTTAACTGTAGAAGAAAATAGTGTTTGGGGTAAACAAGGAATTAAGGAAGTGGATGATGATTTAGCAGGGCAAATGATGGAGCTAACCACGCAATTACTAAAAGATGCGAATTATCATCGTTATGAAGTAAGTAACTATAGCTTGCCTGGTTATGAATCAATCCATAATCAAACCTATTGGCATTATGATAATTTTGTTGGTTTTGGTTATGGTGCAAGTGGTAAAAGTAATCATATCCGCTATGATCATCGTAATAGTCTAATGCAGTATTTAGCTAATGATGGATTTAAACGCTGTTATATTCATGAAAGTAAACAAGATGTATTTGAAGATTTTTTGATGATGAATTTACGATTAAAACAACCTTTATCTTTTGCTTCAATTAATTCAATGTGTGGCTATGATTTCTATCAAAGTAAATACAATGCTTTGCAATTATGTCAAAATAAAGGTTATTTACCCTTTAATAATCAATCTTTATCCCTGAATGATTATGGTCTTGATTGTTTATTGGATGCATTAGCAATATTACTTGTAGAATAATAATAATTAATTGAGAGTGAGGTGTTGCGTTGCTTCATCACGAAGTAGCGCAAGTATATGTTTCCAAAAGAAATATGCCGTGGATAAACGAATACTCATAGGTTAAATGATTGATAATACCTACATGGTACCCAATGAAGATTTTTCTAAGTTTTACCCAGATATTAACGTTGAAGAGACAACACCAGAATTAACCGATACATTAAAAGTTAGTGCTTACTTTATTATTCAAAAACTTTTTAATATGGGTGAAAATCACATTGATGAATCTAACCATTAACTAACTGCTTAGGGTTAATATCCTTAGTGCATAAAATTGCAAAATTTATAAATTTAACGAATTTCAACAATCACTAAATAGTCATATAACGATATAACACGACTATAAAGAAGACGAGCATGAGCTTTTTAAGAGAAAAAATTATATTTTCTGCTGATTTGAGAAATCATTACAGTGAAATATGAAATCAACGCAGAGAAAGCGGTGAAACTGTTGTTATTGCTGTTAATGGACGAGGGATATAGTTTCCATTGAATACGATGATTATAATCTCATGAAATCAAGGATAGAATTATTAGAAATTCTTGTTGAAGCTGAAGAAGATATTAATGCAGGTAGAGTTGCTCCTATGAAAGATACATTTGCTGATTAACGTGCAATGTTCATGGATAAAAAATGAGTAATTATAGTTTGCTAAGAACGGATCTTGAGGATACTTCGCAGATAGGGGTATAAAGTTTTAATTATTGAAGAAAATCTCGTATTTTATAAAATTGATTAAGATAAAAAAACGTTATTTTCTATGCAGTTGTTGACCAAAGATAAGACTATTTAAATTTTATGAGAGGATTATAAACATTATCACAAATTTTCACAAAATTAATTAGCACTCACTACTTGACAGTGCTAATTTTTGTTTGTAAACTATTAGCAGAATCCTAAAGTGAGTGCTAAAGGAGGTGAGAAAATGTTAACAAGACGACAGATAGAGATTCTTAAGGTGACTGTGGAAGAGTTCATTGCAACTGCTGAACCTGTGGGTAGTAAAACATTAATGAATAAATATCATCTGAATTACTCAAGTGCGACGATTCGTAATGATATGCAAGTGTTGGAAAATGAAGGTTACTTAGAAAAACAACACACCTCTTCTGGTCGTGTTCCAAGTACTAAAGGTTATCGCTTCTATTGCGAAAATTTATTGGATGATTGCAAAGATGAAAAGATGGAATTAATGTTGGATGACATTTTCTCAGATCGTACGTTAAATTTTGAAGATGCCATGGATGAAAGTTGTCGATTACTGGCATCGATGACCAATTTAACAACTGGTGCTATTGGTCCGGATAGTTCATCGCAATGTTTGAGTTATATAAAATTATTTCCAATGAGTGAAACAAGTGCGATTGTTGTATTTATTACTGATCTTGGCCATACAGAGAATCGAAGTTTTAACTTTGAAGATGGTTTAGTGATGGATGATTTGCAACGTTGTTGTGACTTATTAAACGAGCGGCTTAAGGGTACGCCATTGGATCAATTAGTTGATAAGATGGAAGGTATTAAAACGATATTGATTCAGCAATTTGCTCAAGCAGATATGATGTATAAAGCATTTATCTCCGCATTTATGAAATTTAAAAAGGAACATGTTTCCTTTACTGCAACTGAAAATTTAATGTATCAACCCGAATTTAATGATGTCAATGAATTAAAACAAATTGTCACATTATTAAAAGATGATAATAGCTTATCAATGATGGCTAACAGTACCCAAATGGTATTAAAAAAAGACGATAATAATGAGTTGATGTGGTTGGATAACATTGCCATTGCTTCCAGTAAGTTTAAAATTAACGATGACGAAGCGCGGTTAATGGTCGTTGGCCCATGTCGAATGAATTATCAGTCGGTATTGAGTATGTTGGATTATATATCCAAAAAAATGGAAGAATATTTTAACGCAACATCAAGGAGGAATAAATGAGCGAACAAAACAAGAAACTATAGAACCAGTTGAAGCTGAAGAACAAGCGGAAGAAACGGTTGAAGTAAATGAATCTGAAAGTAAAGAAGAATCTGCAGAAGTTATCGTTGCAACATTAACAGAACAAATCAATCAATTAAAAAATGATGTTGCTAGGGCGTATGCGGATACTGAAAACTTAAAGAAACGTTTAAATAACGAAGCAGAAATGCAAAAAAAATACCGTATACAATCATTTGCTATTGAAATCTTACCAGTACTGGATAATTTGGAACGTGCGTTAGCAAAACCTGCTGAAAACGATGAAGCAGCTTCCATTCAAAAAGGAATGGAAATGATTTACAATCAATTAAAAGCAGCTTTAGAGAAAGAAGGCGTTACGGAAGTAGATTGTTTAAATAAAGAATTTGATGCCAACACGCAGCAATCATTAATGATGGAAAAGAAAGACGGTGTTGAATCGAATATCGTTATTGACGTATTGCAAAAAGGTTATTTATTAAAGGACCGTTTGTTAAGAGCGGCTTTAGTTAAAATTAGTGAATAATTATTAGAAAAGGAGTAAAAAATATGAGTAAAATTATTGGAATTGACTTAGGTACAACGAATTCATGCGTTGCTGTAATGGAAGGTAAAGAAGCAAAAGTAATTGCAAACCCAGAAGGTAACCGTACAACACCAAGTGTTGTGGCATTTAAAAATCACGAAAAAGTAGTGGGTGATGCTGCGAAACGTCAAGTTATCACAAATCCTGATAGCATAATCAGTATTAAACGTTTAATGGGTACAAATCAAAAAGTAACATTGGATGGAAAAGAATATACACCTCAAGAAATCAGTGCAATGATTCTTCAATATTTAAAAGAATATGCTGAAGGTTATTTGGGTGAAAAAGTAGATAAAGCAGTTATTACTGTCCCAGCTTACTTTAATGACGCACAACGTCAAGCAACGAAAGATGCTGGTCGTATTGCTGGTTTAAATGTTGAACGTATTATCAATGAACCTACTGCAGCTGCATTAGCGTTTGGTATTGATAAAGTAGATAAAGAACAACGTATCATGGTCTTTGACTTAGGTGGTGGTACATTTGATGTATCCATCTTGGATTTAGCGGATGGTACATTTGAAGTGTTAGCTACTGCGGGTGATAACAAATTAGGTGGCGATGATTTCGATAATGCGTTGGTTGATTACATGGCTGAACAATTCAAGAAAGAAAACGGTGTGGATTTAACCAAAGATAAAATGGCGTTACAACGGATGAAGGAAGCCGCTGAAAAAGCGAAAAAAGATTTAAGTGGTATGGTTGAAACTACGATTTCATTACCATTTATCTCAATGGGTGAAGCTGGTCCATTGCACTTAGAAATGAAATTAACACGTGCTCAATTCAATTCACTAACACGTAACTTAGTTGAACGTTGTTTACATCCTATGCGTCAAGCATTAAGTGACGCTCACTTATCTGTTAATGATATCGATCAAGTTTTATTGGTTGGTGGTTCAACGCGTATTCCTGCAGTGCAAGAATTAGTAAAAAATGAAATGGGTAAAGAACCAAATAAAGGTGTCAACCCAGATGAAGTTGTGGCAATGGGTGCTGCAATCCAAGGTGGCGTCATTGCTGGTGATGTTAAGGATGTCTTATTATTGGATGTTACACCATTAAGTTTAGGTATTGAGACTATGGGTGGTGTAATGACAGTATTAATTCCTAGAAATACAACCATTCCAACAAGTAAGAGTCAAATTTTCTCAACTGCTGCCGATAACCAACCAGCTGTAGATATTCATGTATTGCAAGGTGAACGTCCAATGGCTGCTGATAACAAAACATTGGGTAACTTCCAATTAAGCGGTATTGCACCGGCAAGACGTGGTGTTCCACAAATCGAAGTAACATTTGATATTGATGTTAATGGTATTGTTAATGTATCTGCTGTTGATAAAGGAACAAATAAAAAACAATCCATAACAATTCAAAACTCTTCTGGATTAAGTGATGAAGAAATCGAACGTATGGTAAAAGATGCTGAAGCAAATAAGGCGGCAGATGACAAACGTAAAGAAGATGCTGAAACACGTAATAAAGAGGAATCTGACGAAATATACTCTTTAACTTTAATTAAAAAGAAAT
>CALCFG010000102.1 GCA_937900565.1 uncultured Erysipelotrichaceae bacterium | reverse complement strand
CTTGAACTGCTTCAGTAATACTAGTGCATCCAGGCGCATAAGGAATTTGATAACGGTTGCATAATGTAGCCACTTCTTTACTTAAATTTGGTGCAATAACAAATTGTGCCCCATTAAGAATCGCCATACGTGCCGTTTCACTATCCAATACAGTTCCTGCACCAACAATCAATTCATCTTTAAAGTGATGCCTTAATGCAGCAATAACTTCCCCCGCATTAGGTAATGTATAGGATATTTCCAATACATTAATTCCACCATCCAAACAGCCTTGGGCTATTTCAATGCCACGTTCTATTGTTTCTACACGCACAATTGCCATTGCTCCACATTCGGCAATTTTATGAGTAATTTCTATCTTTTGCATAAGTTCTCCTGATTATTTATCAATAATTTCGACATAATGATGTGTCAGTTTGCATGCATTAATAAAGTCATTGCTATATTTATCCAATAACGTATGATTGAACCAAGCAGTAATTGTCACATACACAAAGTGCGATGGATGGGATACAGTTGGGGATTCAACAAATAGTTTTAAATACCGTTTGTTCCGCCATAATTGGACTTTTTTAATGTCTTTTGTTTCAATTGATTCATAGGTTTTGTCTGCAAGGTAAAGCTCGATAGATTTGTTAGTTATCCTAACCAATGGACGTGATGAGGTACTCATGGTTAGATAACGAATCAGTTGCTTAATAACAAGCCACAATACAGTAATAGCAATTAATGCTGGGATTACTTTTAAACTACTGACAAAAACTAAGCTCAAAAGTAAGCTGATTACACTCAATATTAAATAGACAATACTCATGCATATGCTTCGAATTCGATCTGGTTTAATCACACATTCATTCATAAATACTACCCTAAATGATAATAAGCAAGCATCTCTTTAATTCTTACATCATCTGCTTCACTTAGTTTTTGTACTGGTTTACGTGCTGGTCCAACCGGTGCAATATGTGCTAATTCACAAGCACGTTTCATAACCACCGGAACAGTACCAAGCTTTAATACTCCGCGTAATACGTCAATATCTTTTTGTAATCTTGCAGCTTTATCCGTTTCATTATTGCGTAATGCTTTATCTAAATTTACTAATGTTTCAGTAATTACATTACTTGTTCCTGCCACTGCGCCACTGGCACCAAGTTCATAAGCTGCACTAATTTTAGAGTCGGAACCTACTAATAATCTAAAGTCTTTATTTTTTGCAATATTCGCGTACCCAATTAAATTATCCATATCGCCAGAACTATCTTTGATTGCTTTAATATTTTCAATATCTGCTAAACGATTAACTAATTCTATGCTTAATGGGCAACCTGTGGCTTTTGGTATATTGTAGAGAATGATTGGAATAGTCACAGATTCAGCGACTTCTTTGTAATGATGGTATAAATCATTATCACTTGGTTTTAAGAAATAAGGCGTAATAACACTTAATGCATCTGCTCCTAATTTTTCCATTGTTTGACTTAAGCGAATTGTTTCACCAGTTGAACAACACCCCGTACCAACATATACAGGAACACGATGATTTACGATTTCAATAACTTTTTTAGCAAATTCAATCTTCTCTGCTTCATCAATGACATGAAATTCACCATTGCTTCCAAGAATGAAAATGCCTTGAACTCCTTTATCAATTAAATAATCTATTAATTGTTTGATTCTGATCATCGTAAAACGGTGTAACAATTGGGGTTATAATACCTTCAAATAATTTCATTCCATTACCTCTTATTTTCTAAAATACTTTTACCTAAACTTCCACCTGGATGCCATTTAACATATTGGTCGGGTGTTAATTTCTTTTCATTTTGTAAAAGAATACTTAAACTTTGTAACATCAAGATTTCAACAATAATGGAAGCTCGCGGAGGTTTATTCATACTATCTCCTTCTTGTTGTACTCCGGCAATTAATGCTACATCACCATTTAACGCAAGCCAACTATTTTCATTTCGTGTGACAGATATAATCTTTGCTCCATTATTTTTTAAGGTTGTGACTGTTGCCTTTAATTCACTCGTTTCACCAGAATTACTAATCGCAATGACAATATCTCCTGCTAGTACTTGACCACTAGATCCATGAACTGCTTCAGTTCCATGCAGTTCATACGCAGGAGTTCCCGTAGAAGATAATAAGGAAGCTACATAGCCTGCCACATGACCTGGTTTACCAATACCCGTAACATGAACACGGTTATTATTTTTTTCAGCTTCTAAAATTAAATTTTTAGCACTGGTTAATGCATCTTTATCAATGGTTTCAATAAAATCATTGATTTGTTGCATAGTAATATCTAAAAAAGATTGTACTTCTTCTTTTTCACTCATTTTATTCTCCTTGATTAATAAATGATTGAATCGATTCCATTTGCTGTTTAAACATTTGTTTAATGCAATTAATATCAATACTTGAAATAATGTAATCAAGATGATCTTTCACTAAACCATGCAATGTTAAGTTACCAATTATGCCGAATTTTTTATTATATTTTTGCGCAACATTAGCCACTTTTATAATTGATTCAATCAATAAGGGATGATTTAAATCATCACTCAAACCTAAACTAATACCTAAATCTGCTGGTCCAACAATAAGGGCATCGATTCCTTCAACATTGGCAATTGCTTCAATATTTTCGACTCCAAGTTTAGTTTCAATTTGCGCTATGGTAACAATACGCTTGTTTGCTTTTTCCATATTCACTTGATGATTACCACTTGGTCCATAATATGTATTCGCCCCACCTGAATACCCGCGTTTACCTAATGGCAGGTATTTGCTGTAGTTAACTAAATCTAAGGCTTGTTGGGTTGTTTCAATCATAGGGACCATAATGCCATCTGCCCCACAATCTAACGCTTTACTTACCCAAGCTTTATCCAATTGAGGAACTCGTATAAAACTAGTTAAACCATAGCCATGATTAAGGAGCATTAAATTGGCACACTTTTCAAGTGGTATATACCCATGTTCTAAATCATAAATGATCAAATCATACCCTGCATGTTTAGCCATTAATGAATAACTTGGATCATCCATGACTTTAACAAATAACCCAATATCTATCTTTTTCTCCATATCCATTCCTTTTAAGAAAAGAACAAGAAACAACATTGTGCTTCTTGTTCTTTATGTACCTAATCCGTTTCTATTAATGGAAGATACTTAAAATACCATTTAATGCACTACCTAAAATGTCGTAGTCAACGTTAGGGAAGGAAGCACCAGAAATACCCAATGCAGAGAATGCAGGATACAACATTAATGGTAAGCAAACTAACCCGATACCGACAATGAATGAACCAATGAAGGCACCTTTCCATCCACCATATGCATTACCGAATACACCACATGTGCCACCTGAGAAGAAACAAATACCTGCGGCTGGAATCATAATAGTGGAAGAATGGAATACTACCATTAAAAACATTCCGAATAATCCACCTAAGAAAGATCCAATAAAACCTACCAATACAGCCGTTGGTGCAAATGGGAAGATAGCTGGACAGTCAACAGCTGGTTTTGAATTAGGAATATATTTTTCACTAATTGCAACGAAGGCAGCAGTAATTTCAGCAATAAATTGACGAACACCATAAATTAATACACTCATACCAGCAGCAAATTGTAAACCTTGTAAGAATGGCCAAACAAACCATAAGTCGTTACCAGCACTACTTGTTACTAATGCCCAAGCATCGCCACCTTTAACAGCACAAGCAATTACAGCAACGTAGAATAATACGACCATGAACAATGCAACAGAGAAGATAAAGTCACGGAATAATTCGAAGAATTTAGGCATATTTACCATTGAACTATCTTTAACTTCTTTGTTACCACCTTTACCACCAACTAATTTACCAATATAACCACTTAACGCATAACCAATACAGTTGAAGTGTCCCATACTTAAGTTATCCGCACCAACAATTTTATTCATGAATGGTTGACATAATGTAGGTAATGCAGCACCACAGAAACCTAAGATTACACCACCAACTAACACAGTAACAATCATTGGTAAGTCATTTGCAATTAAAACTAAAGCGATAACACATGCGAAATATAAGAAATGTTGTCCAGTTAAAAAGATTGATTTAAATGGTGTGAATTTAGCAAATACTAAGTTCATCACAAATCCCAACAACATTACTAATGCCACTTCAGTACCATATGTATCCAAAGCTAGCGCAGTTGCTAACTCAACTTGAGTGGTAACCCCTTGAATACCAAACCCAGCATTGAATAAATTTGTAAATGTTGTAACAACACCACTCATTGCATTGGAACCGATATTAAATACCATGAATCCAACAACAGTTTTCATTGTTCCACTGATAACATCAGTGGCAGATTTTTTTTGCAACAATAAACCAATCATTGCAATTAATCCCATAATTAAACTTGTATTACGGGATTGCGCTAACAAAGCGTCTAACATATATCCTTACCCTCCTAAATTAATTTAATGAATTATTGTTTTGTAGCTAGGAATTCTTCCAATTTAGCTTTCATTTCATTTTTATCCATAATGTTGCGAATTCCACAAGCATAAGGAACTTTATCCTTTAATTCAATTGCTAAATCTTCCATAGTGATGACTAGGTCACCATTAAATCCAGCTAAAGAATCTAAGTTACCATGTTCTGTTTGAATTGGTAATTTGTTTTTGCTAATCACTTGGTCAGCTTTAATTTTTAGCAACATCGAGCTCCCCATTCCAGCTCTGCAACACACTAATGCTTTATACATAATTTTTCTTTCCTTTCTGAATTAGTTTCTTTTATTGAGATAGTCAATCACTTGTGAAGCACTTGTCGCATTATCTAACATTTCAAAAAAATCTTTGTCATCAAATAATTCTGCCAAGTCAGCCAACGCTGATAAATGCGAACTGTTATCAGTGGCAGCTAATGGAAACAAGTATTTCACTGGATCATTTTCGGCATTACCAAACTCAACGGGATGTGCGAGTGTGGCCACACCCAACGCACATTGTTTCGCACCAGATTCTGGTCTAGCGTGTGGTAATGCAACATGCTTAGTCAATACGATGTATGGTCCATATTGTTTTACGCCGGCGACCATATCTTCGATATAACTTTGTTCAACTTTTCCATTATCAACTAATGGTTGACTTGCTTTGCGCACTGCATCTTCCCAATCGCTGGCAATGATGTTTAACGTAATCAATGATTGATCAAGTAAATCTTTCAGCATGATTGCTCCTTTCTTTATTAAGACTATTTGTCTTGATGGTTTTAGTTTAAAATGTAACAAGTAATTTCTCAATTATTGTTCAGTTCAACATTTGTTACAAATTTTGACAAAGTTTAAACTCTGTCACAAAAAAATGATTAACCTCCATTAATCATTTAATCATGATACGTATAAACATAAAATTTTTATCATCGTTAGCAAAGTTGATTAATCTACCTATAGCTAGTTTCTTAAATATAAATTAGTAAATTAGATATCATGTTACTAACCATTACTACACCACCTCAAATACGGACAAGCTAACCATAATAGAATTAAATTATTAATACGATTTCCCTTTATTACGCTTCTTGTAATCTATTGATAAATTAATGAATACTGTATTAGTTCGAATGTTAATCCACTCTAGGCATCATTGCAAATAG
>CALCFG010000101.1 GCA_937900565.1 uncultured Erysipelotrichaceae bacterium | reverse complement strand
AAGGGTGACAATAATTCCTCCGAAAAATCCAAATTGAGAAAACCCCACATAAGTCGACATATTTACACCCATCGGTCCCGGTGTGGATTCACTAATAGCAATCATCGTGGATAAATCACTCAATGAATACCAGCCATACTTATTACTGATTTCCGTTAAAAATGGTATTGTAGCCAATCCACCCCCAACAGCAAACAACCCTGTTTTAAAAAATTCAATTATCATTAAAATGAGTTTTGGCATACTAATTAAACCCCCGAATTCGACTGAAAGTTATTCCTAAAACACCAGCTAAAATAACTAAGATTACAGTTGATACATTTGTAAACATCGACAAAATCAGCGATATAGCAAATATTATTAAACTTGCTTTACCCTTTAAATTACTTTTTGCAAGTTTTAACACAGCATTAATCATTAACATACACACTGCCACACGAATACCATTTAATGCATGTTGAACTATTGCAAGTTCACTAAAGTTAGTTATTAAACCTGCAATCAGGCTAATAATAATAAACGATGGCGAAATAACACCCAATGTAGCTGCAATAGCTCCGATTACTCCTTTTTGATAATATCCAACAAACGTGGCAGTATTAACAGCAATAATACCTGGAGTGCATTGTCCAATAGCATAATAATCCATAATCTCATCTTCACTCGCCCAATGGTACTTATCGATAACTTCTTTTTGAATCATTGGTAGCATTGCATAACCTCCACCAAAAGTAAAAAGTCCCATTTTAAACCAGGAAGTATATAATTGTAGTAATAATTTCATTTAATTCCTCTTTCCCAATAAGTAAGGATAATCGCCAATGATTATCCTTACCCTTCACTAATAGCACGCAATATTTGAATCGGTTCGACTTTCAGTACCTCCGACCAGAACACCATTAGCCAATTTAATAATAATTTGCCCACGTCCAAAAGGTGTGCGATTATTGCTATATTTTACTTTGTGTCCTTTGGCACAAAGTGCCTCGACAATGGCGGGATCAAACCCAGGTTCAACCGTGAATGTGTTATCTTGATTCCATTGCCACCGTGGTGAATCCAACGCCATTTGTGGATTCATATGAAAATCTATCATATTCATCACCACTTGCAAGTGACCTTGCGGTTGCATATAGCCACCCATAACGCCAAACGGTCCCACAGCACAATTATCCTTTGTGATAAATCCAGGAATAATGGTGTGATACGTCCGTTTTCCTGGCATTAAGTAATTATAATGCGACGGATCTAGTGAAAAATCAGCACCACGATTCTGTAATGCAATACCATAGCCTTCCACCACAATACCACTACCAAATCCCATGTAATTACTTTGAATATAACTTACCATATTCCCATCGGCATCCGCAGTGTTTAAATACACCGTACCGCTTTGCGGAAGTTGTTTAAATTCAGGAAATTGTGCATAATCCGTAATCTCATTGGCACGCAATTTACCAAAATCAGATCGAATTAAATCATGATAATCAACTGCCATATGATTTGGGTCAGTAACATAATGCATACCATCTGCAAACGCCATTTTAATGGCTTCAAATTGTTTATGGTAACAATTTACATCATCTTTATGCGTAAAGTTAAAATTTTTAAGAATATTTAATGCCATTAACGCGACAATTCCCTGACCATTGGGTGGAATTTCCCAAACATCATACCCACGATAATTCACAGAAATTGGATCAACCCACTTAGGCTCATATTTTTTTAAATCATCCAATGTAAAATAACCGTGATTACTTTGAGATTGCTTAACTAACTGTTGTGCAATTTCCCCTTCATATAAAGCACGGGCATCCGTTTCGCCAATCAGTCGCAATGATTTGGCGTGATCGGGAAGCTTAATAATCTCCCCAAATTGATATGGTTCTCCCTCTTTTGTAAAGACTCTAAACCATTCATTAAACTCTGGTTTATCCGCTACTTTCTTTTTAAAGTTATCTGTGGCTCTGGCAAACATTTTTGCCAACATAGGACTTAATGGGTAACCGTCTAAAGCGTATTGGATAGCAGGTTGTAAACATTCCAACAACGACAATTTACCAAATCGTTTGTTTAACGCAGCCCATGCAGCAGGAACACCAGGGACTGTCACTGGTGTCCAACCATACACTGGCATTTTATCATATCCTTGTGCTTTCACTTGATTTGCATTGATCAAAGATGGGGCATAACCACTACTATTTAAGCCATACATTTTATCCTTGATCCATACAATAGCAAACGCATCACCACCAATACCGTTGGCTGTCGGTTCAACTACTGTTAATGCGGCTGCGGTTGCAACTGCAGCATCGACTGCGTTACCGCCTTTTTTTAAAATTTCTAAACCTGCAGCACTTGCTAAATTACTACCAGTGCACACCATTCCATTACGCGCTGTGACACAATATCTATTGGAAGGATAATTTTGAAATAATGGATCAAACTTCATACACTTAATTCTCCTTATTGAATAAATGACAGGCAACGAAATGATTCGGGAAAACTTCCATAAGTTCAGGACGTTTATGTTGACACACAGTCATGCATTTTTTACACCGCGTATGAAATGGACATCCATTGGGTGGATTGATTGGACTTGGCACTTCTCCCTGAAGCACATCATCTTCTAATTTTTTTGTTTCGTCAACGCGTAAGCGAGGAACCGCATCCAGTAAACTTTGCGTGTATGGATGCAAGGTATGATGGAATAATTCATCACTACTAGCCATTTCACATACATTTCCAAGATACATCACCATGATGCGATCACAAAAGTGTTTAACAACCCCAAGATCATGCGTAATAAAGAAATAAGTTAAATTCTTTTCCTGACTTAAGTTGTTTAATAATTGCAAAATTTGCGCTTGAACTGAAACATCCAATGCACTTACTGCTTCATCAAGAATTATAAAACTCGGTTCCAATGCAATAGCTCGGGCAATACCTACTCTTTGTTTTTGACCACCACTTAAAGCATGTGGGTATGAATAGTAATGCTCACGTTTTAACCCTACTTTACCTAATAAATCCATTGTTTTTTCACGCCGTAATTGCGGCTTCATATCCGTATTAATCGCTAACGCTTCTTCAATTGCTTTACCAACTGTTTGACGTGGATCCAAACTCGCCGCTGGATCTTGGAATATCATTTGCATATCGCTTCGAATTACACGCATTTCTTCTTTCGTAAGTTTATTTAAATTTAATCCTGTTTCTAATTATCATCTAACTTTTTTTGATAAGCAGGATCCATCGTTCGTTCGGTAATATTTAAAATATTCTTACCGCGAAAGGAAAATGCTTTATCACGATAACTCATTTCAATTTCATGATGCTTTTGGATTTTATCACTTAATTTTTTCAACTCAAGTTCTAATTCATTATTTTCATTCGTTAGTTGATCGATGTTAACATTTTCAACGCGTTTTTTAATTTGCTTTAAATCATGAAGTCGTTGTTTATTTTCATCACTTGATTCTTTTGCATCTTTTTCTTCAATTTCTAAAATCCACTGTGAAATATTGATTTTTTGATGAATCGTTACGTTATTTTCATCAAATTTATTTTTCACATCTTTGTATTTAACAAGGCATTCGTGCGCTTTTTCCACTTCTTGCTCTGCCAAAGTAAATAGATGCGCAATTTCTTCAATATTTTCACATAGAATTAAGCTACCCACAGTACGACTTCCTTCACGTAATTGCCGTGATGCATTCTTTTTTAATTCTTTACTATCAAATTCAATTTTTGCAATTTCGCGACTTATTTTGTCGTATTTTTTAGCATCATTGCTACTTCCATCTGGATCTAACTCTTTTCGTTTATCATTTAATGATTTTGCTTTATTATCAAGATTTAAGGAGTCTTGATAATACTTTATCGCATTACTTTGATAAGCTTTTAAATGATTAATTTCTTTTTGAATATATTTCGGGTTAAGTTCTTGAATACTTTTACCATAGTAAACACATGATCCACTAGTTTGCGGATAAAGTTGCAAAATTACACGTCCTAATGTTGATTTACCACAACCACTTTCGCCAACTACGCCAAACTTTTCACCTTCATAGATTTTCAACGAAACATCATTCACTGCTTTTAAATTCACACCTTTTTTAACTGGGAAATACTTTTTTAATTTACGCGTGCTAATCAATAATTTTCTATTATTTTCACTCATACGATTACTCCTTACCGCTGACTAAATGGCACGCTACAAAATGACCTGGTTCAATTTCTATCATTTTAGGTGCTTTTTCACAACAATTATTGCAATCCTTAGCAAAAGGACAACGTGGGTTAAATCGACACCCTTGAATTTCTTCCGTTATATTTGGAAACGTACCTGGGATTGGTTGAATTTTAAAATCATCGCAATCAACATTTGGCACAGCATTCATTAGACCAATCGTATAAGGATGTTTGGGATTATTGAAAATTTGTGAAGTGGTTCCCTCTTCAACTTTTCTTCCTGCATAAAGAACAACCACACGATCCGCTATTTCAGCCACAACACCCAAATCGTGCGTTATAAATAAGACCCCAGCATTAATTTCGCTTTTTAATTGATTCAATAACACCAATACTTGCTTTTGAATGGTAACATCAAGCGCTGTTGTTGGTTCATCCGCAATTACTAAATCCGGTTTCACTGATAGTACCATGGCAATTAAGATACGTTGACGTAAGCCACCTGATAATTGAAATGGGTATTGTTTTAGCCGACTTTCAGGTTTAGCGATACCTACTTTATTTAAGTAATCAATCGCTATTTTATTCGCCTCTTGTTTTGATACATGGCGATGCAACATTATCGATTCACGCATCTGATATCCAATCGTTAATAAAGGATTTAAAGCTGTCATTGGTTCTTGAAAAATCATTCCCATCTTTTTGCCACGATATTCCCTAATTTCTTTTTTATTCAATGAGGTTAGTTCTTTGCCATTCAATTTAATCAATCCGGATTTAATTTTTCCATTATTTGGTAATAATTGCATGATGCATAACGTAGTTACACTTTTACCACAACCACTTTCCCCCACTACACACACTGTTTCATTACGATTAATTGAAAAAGAGATATCATGCAACACTTCATACTCTTTCTTATTAATTTTAAATGTTGCATGTAAATTATTAACCTCTAAAACCTTATCCATTTTAAATCCCCCATTCTTTATAATTATTTACCTACTACTGTTATATCTTTTGCGTAAAATAATTGACCTTTATCAAGATTTACATTGCTAAATTTATCTGAATTATAAACATACAATGCATTCGCTGAATACAATGGCGTTACAATTGCATCCCCTTGAATCTTATTAACAGCATTTAACATTGCAGCTTGTCTTTCTTCAAGAACCGTCGTTTTAGCACTTGCATCGACATAACTATCAAACTCTGCATTGTTATAAAGAACACGTAGCCCATTTTTTGTCGAGAAATTTGGTTCAAGCATTTGTTGACCATCTCCCGTAACATTTGACCAAGTTAGAATGGTAAAATCACATGAATCAGCAAATTTTGCATCTGCTAAAAATGATGCCCATTCTTCAGATACAATTTCAACATTAATCCCGATTTCTTTTAATGACGCTTGAATATAAACAGCTAAATTTTGTTGCCAATCCCGTGTTGATGTTAACAAAGTAACAGTTTCACCACTCCAACCGTTTGCATCAATAATGGATTTAGCTTCGTCCTTATCATAGGTTATGCCTGCCTTTTCCATCGCTTCACTATAACCTGCTAAAGTAGGACCAACAATACTTGCCGAATAACTAGCTGTATCGTTTAACATGGTTTCAACATACGTTTTTACATCGATTCCTTTAATCAAAGCTTTTCTAAAATCTATGTTTTCCATCAAAGGATTAATGGCAGATTCCGCATGGCTTCTAAACGCTAAATAATAAATTGAACTTGTCGGTGTATTTACTGCGGTATAACCTGGAATTGCAGATGCTGTAGCAAAATTATCAGCATTTAAACTCATGTATAAATCCGCTTCACCAGTTTGTAAACGACTAACAGCTGATGCATCATCGGCTACAACGTCAAACACGACATTTTCGATTTCTGGTTTTCCACCCCAATAGTTTTCATTCGCTTTTAATGAATAGGTAGAACCTGTGGTACTGGATACGTAAACATATGGACCTGTTCCGGCACCCGTTGGATCAATGAGCAAATCTTGTGACTTATCCAATTCTGGATTTATGATACTTGCGTTAGTATGGGCAAGTTTTGCAACCAATACACCATCTTCATAAGCAAGATGTAACACGATAGTGTAGTCATCTTGAATTTCATATGAATCAATTGATTCGACAATGCTAGGACGTAATGATCCGTAATTTTCATCCTTTAAGCTATCGATCATGTAACCCACGCAACTGGCCGTAAACGGATCACCATTTTGAAAAGTCACACCTTGTTTCAATTTAATAGTAGCGGTCAATCCATCTTCGCTAAACTCCGGTAAACTTTCAGCTAAAAGTGGTTCGTACTCTGTGCCTTCATATGTTCTAAAATACAATGTCTCAAAAATTTGTGCTGAAACGGTAGTACTTGGTGCATCGTTTGTCTTTAACGGATGCAATCCTACCGGCGCAGTTGTCACTTCCACTTTTAATGTGTCATCTTCAGATACATCCTTATTATTACTCGATGTAGAATTGGATGCACATCCACTAATAACGATCAATACAGCCATAAATAATGCTGCAACTTTTTTCTTAAATAAGTATTTCATAATTACCCTCCTAATGTATTTTTAATTCTTTAAGCTTGGATCTAAAATATCGCGTAGTTTATCACCAAGAATATTGAAACAAATAACCGTAATACACACTGCAATGCCTGGTATCACAACAAGATATGTAGCGTTATACATTACCGTTTTTGCACTACTAATCATTCCACCCCATTCAGCCATTGGCGCAGGAACTCCTAAACCAAGGTAACTTAGTGTCGCAATGGAAAGAATAGATGACGCAATTCGCATTGTAGCTATGACAATAATTGTTGGTAATGCGTTAATCAAAACATGTTTCATTAAGACCCACCAATCTTTTGCCCCTAACGAAATGATCGCCGTAATGTATTCTTCTTGTTTTATTTGTAATACCTTACCGCGTATCATCCGTGCAAAGCTCGGAATTGACCAAATGGAAATGGCAATGGTTGCGTTGATAACATTTACGCCCAACATAGCAACTATCAATAGTGCCAATAATATTCCTGGAAAAGTAAAGAATATATCCATAATCCGCATGATAATGTTGTCTAATTTTTTATAATAGCCAGCCAACATTCCAAACAAAGTACCAAATGTAATGCCAATTAATGTTGATATAAATCCTACGGAAAGCGAAACTCTGCCACCATACAATAATCTAGCCCACACATCTCTTCCTAACTCATCGGTACCCAACCAATGGCCTGCTAGATAATTGCCACTATTCATCGCCCAAAAACCCGGACGCAAACGATTTAACGTATCCACTTCATTTGGATCAAACGAAGTAAACAATGGTGCTCCAATAATTAAAATCAATTCAATCAACAAAACAAAGAAGCACAATGTAGCTAACTTATTCTTAAGTAATTTGTTAACTGCTATTGTAAAAGGACTAATTTTTTTCATCTTATAATCCCCCTTTATTCATACCGGATACGTGGATCAACAACGCAGTATAACAAATCCACAATCAAATTCACAACGACAAACATAAACGCTATGATCAGCACAGTAGACTGAACTGCCGTATAATTACGTTGATTAATCGCATTAATTAAATAACTACCTATGCCATTTATCGCAAAAACTTGTTCTGTAACCATAGCCCCACCAAGCAATCCACCAAAGCTTGTTCCCATCTGGGTAAGTATTGGAATCATTGCATTTCGTAACGCATGTACAACAATAATTGTTCGATCTTTTAAACCTTTACTCTTGGCAGTACGAATATAATCTGACTGCAATACATCTAACATACTACTTCTTCCAATACGCATGAAACCAGCCGCTACTTGCATACCTAACGATAGCGATGGAAGAAATGCCTGTTTAAATCCTAATGGTGTCCAAAACGGTTCACTCATTCCTCCGGTTGGAAATAACTTTAGCTGAACACAAAATATTAAAATAAATATAGTACCTAACCAAAAATTCGGTACAGATATTCCAAATAAAGAAAATGTTGTCAGAAAATTATCTAAAAAACTATCCTTCTTTATCGCAGCGATAACCCCCAAGGGAATACCAATAATACAAGCAAATATCATACTACTGACTGCTAAGTTAATTGTATTTGGAATACGTATTGCCACTTCATTCCAAATGGGTTGTCGCGTAAGCAATGAGGTTCCAAGGTTTCCACTCAACAAATTTATTAAATAAGTAAAATACTGCACAACAAATGGCTTATCCAACCCTAAATACACTCGTGTTTTTTCAATTTCTTCTGCTGTTGCACTGGCACCAGCAGCAATTTCAACTGGATCACCAGGAGCAAAATAAAGCGATACGAACACTATAAATGTTAGACCTAATAGAAGAAACACCATCATAAGCAATCGTTTTACAATATACTTCTTCATTTTCACATCCCCCTTAAAATATGAATCTAATTTTAATCGTTTCAGAAAAGATGTTTCAAGAACATTTTCATAGTGCACGAAAATCCTGGTTTTAATTCCATATATATTCCATTAACATGTACCTTCAACCGTTGACATTAACACTGCTATTTTAAATAAGAGATTGAACTATTGTTCAAATGTTAACCAGTACCTCAAATGAAGCTATGAGAAAACAAACTCCACTGAATTGGTCACTTGGTCCGTTAAATAGTGATATATGTAAATAATATGTCAAAAAGAAACGAACCATTGCAGATTGCACTTAGAGTTATTTAGAAAACTCATAAGTCTTTAGCTTATGAGATGAAAGCTAAAGCGTTATAATATATGCAGTTCTTTGAAAAGTTAATGTATATGGTTCTTACTACCAATCATTAGTAAGGTAAAACATTAAATGTGAAGTAGACATCTTCTTAAAATGTAATAAGTACATATTAAATAAGTAGCGGTGTGTATCGATAAGATACTATCCAGTAGAGGCGAAGTGGACACGCCTGTAAGAATAAGGATTGCTTAACAAAATTAAGTACGAAAGGTTCTATCTAACGATAGAATATCAAACTTCTTAAAAGTAGATAGTATTAACTATCTATACGAAGCCAACAAATCTTTAGTTTGTTGGTAGTTCACATCAAATGAATTCGATTCAATTCATTTGATATAATAATGGCGTCCAAGAAGCATTATTCCCATCTGTTAAGCAACCTTACAAATTGAAAAACAATGAAAAGAAGGCACCAATAATTCTAAAATCATAGATACAGCAGTTAACGAAATTAGCCTTGCATTATAAAATAGCGCCATTCCGATTGGAATGGCGCTTCTATTTGGATTAAATAATGTGAATGCAGTTGGATTAAACAATCTGCAAATCGACAATATTTAAATGGAAATATTTCTTACAGCGAAACCCTATCATTTCTAATGTTTTTTATAGATTAGGAATTGTAGAGATTTTTGGTACACGAATTTTAAGAATCAATTATTTCTATAAAAACAGGGTTAATAAATCGTTTTTACGATTACCACTAATACAATGAGCATAAATCTACCCATTACAAAAAACAACGTCAACGTAAGTGAAGATGAAGCAAAAGTATTTATGGTACTAAGTGAAACTAAACCGCTACCTATAAGTCAAATAGCGCCTTTAGTTCCACTTGGAAGATCAAAGATTAGATGATTTTAAAGAAAATGGAACAAGAAGGAATTATTAAAATTATAGGTAATGGAAAAAGTACATAATACCGTTTATAACAATTTATGTTTAAGCATCCGTTTTGGATGCTTTTAATTTATACAAAAAAAGACCACCCATAAAGAGTGATCTTGAAATCTCTGATACGATAAATTGATTAACGTTTAGTTAATTGAATGAGAATATGTGGTCAACAAAAAGCTATTATTTATCGCATATTTTTAACCATTAATTGAATTTGCTATCTCTATGCTATCTCTATGCTACTTTACGTATTTTACTCGATTTAAATTCATTTAACACAATTTAATTATCGAAAAAAAAGACCATCCAAATAAATGAATGATCTTTTCCCTGTTTTGATAATAAGGAATTATCTCTTACTTAATTGTTTGAGAGATTGTAATCCTTATTTATAAGGATATTCTTAGGCTAAAACAACCTCTGTTACTTTATTGTTGCTTTACCAAATTAACTCTACCCTGCCCCATTTAATTTCAAGGCTTCACATTTTACTATTGTAATTGTTTAGTAAATAATTACAATTTCCACGAGGGATTTAATTGAAGAAAGAATGTATCTAAGAGGATTTGCTGACTGTTTAAAACTATGAAAAAGCTTAAAGAAGTTTAATGTTACATAGCCAATATAGCGATTGGCTATTTTAATTATCTATTATCTTTAATAGAACGTTGATAATTGTTATAATTAGCCATATAAATTAGAATTTAATGGGGAGGAGGCATGATATGAAAAAAACAAGCCTTGTTGCTGTAATACTTGTCGGGTTAGCTGCCGTTATCTGGACAATCAGGGCTGTACTTGAAATTGTTTTAAAAACCTATAATGAGTCAGTTTTCTTGTTTGTACTGAATGTCCTTTGTTCGGTTGTATGGATTGTGTCATTTATCGTGAATCTGAAAAGGTATCGTTCCAATAGAGAAAATAAATAAGGCTCTGTCACAACAAATGGTTGATTTTTGACGAGAAATAGCGTATAATAA
>CALCFG010000100.1 GCA_937900565.1 uncultured Erysipelotrichaceae bacterium | reverse complement strand
TAATGCCTATGTGAGTGCGTTGCCGATTACTCAAGAGTATTTAACATTAATCTATAGTTTACAAGTGAATGCGCCTTCTTATTTGCAAATTTTACAAGGTAATAACAATGGTTCATCCATCGACATAGAAGGAGATATTTATCAAATCATCGATAATATACAAGAAGAAAATATATTCTCCATTAAAGATGAGCAAGGAGTGATATATCGTTATTGGATAAAAACAATCCATAAAACAAGTCAAGAAAATATTGAAGAAAAGGACTTTAACACGAATACCATTTGTATTGATATACCTAACCCTTGGGGATTAAGTTACGAAAAACTGGTTGAACTACTTAACCAACAAAACATCGATATTATACATGTTAAAGTAGGTGATACACTGAATCTTTCCATAAATAATAGCGAGTATCATATGCTTGTGGTTAATCACGTAGTTAACGGCAATGACTCCAGTGTTACATTACAAGATCAAAATGGTCATTTGGATCCATTATATAAACGAGCAAGTGTAGCAAATTCAGTTGTTGATAAATACTTTATTCCTTTAAATAAACCAATTAATTTAAAAGAGTTTTTTAATAGCGATGCGGATACTTTTTATACAATTAAAACACCTTATTTAAACAAGCAATATCAAGCAACGATTCATGATAATGTAATAACCGCTACTAAACTAGGTGTCTTTGAAGTGATTGCGAGTCGTAAAAGTGCCATTAATGATTTATCTTATCTAGCATTTAAAGATCTAAAGGTCAATGATACAAACATCATTAATGGACAAAGTTATACAGTTAATAATGTGGATGAATCTAAAGTTGAAGTAGTGGATGAAGTAGGAAATCTCCATACCTTATATGCAAAAGCAAAATTAACGTTGGATATATTAACTGAAATTAATAAAACCATTCCATTGTTTATAGGGTCACACTTTACCCATGAAAATAATGCGTATCAAATTCAATCCGTTACATTTGATAATGGAATGATTATTGAAGCAAGTGTTCTTGATTTGAATAAGCAAAAAGAATTGGTCATTAATAAAGACAATGATAGATTAAGCAATTTAACATTACAATCCTATGCGATTTATAATTTTGTTTCTACTAATGAATCGCTTGATGCAATAAAAAAACAGCAATTAATGCCAATCATGCAAGGTGAAAGTGGGAAAGCTTATTTACGTGTTGTTGATGCAAGTCGACACAATTTACCAGTAGTAAATTATCCAGTATTTATTTATGAAGACAGTGAAGGGTTATATCCAGTAAAACGGGCGTATTCTGATCAATGGGGAATGGTTGATGTAACGGAGTTAGAAGAAGGAACCTACTATTGGAATATGCCAAACACGGTATTATTGCAGCCGTTTAAAGTAAAAAAAGATGATGGATTACTTGTTGTTAACGATTTAAAATATTCGCGCCAATATATGGCGTGTGAAGTGGGACTACCACAAGGATATGATTATGATCCAAGCCAGGAAGTATGCTTTAATTTAATTTTGGATGATAACTATGGGTATGTAGAGAATGTGGAAACAATGGACGTATCTGCATTAAATAAACTAAGGCGTTTAAATGCAATGGTTTATAAAGTGGATAGTCAAGAAAATCAAACACTACTTAATGGGGCAGTATTTACCGTAGACGATATTTATGAAGAAGGATTAAATTTATGTGATCAATACAACTGTGAAGGTTTAATGACACCAATGGTTAAAACGCGTAAAAACTTAGGTACTTACATGAGTGGCGGTATATACATCCAAGAGAAACACTATCAATTTATTAATCCATTCACGTATGATCAATTACTTAATGCAATGAATCTACAACAAGTTGATGCAGAAGTAGGTAATATTATCACTATTAATGATGTTGATTATAAAATTGTTAAAGTGTGGTTAAAAGATAGCGACCAACAGACGATTATTGTAACTGATGGGAATAACGAATATACGTGTAGTCAAGATGAAAAGAATCAAATTGTAAATTATGAATATGTTCCTCAAGAAGGTGTCGCTTATCAATTTGCTTATGATCCTCAATTTACACGTTCCATGGTAGCAACAACCAATGCGAATGGAGAAATTAAATTTGTGCCAAACATTAAAGATGATCATGGAAATACAATCTATCAAGCAGGGACTTGGTATTATCGTAAAGTTGAATTAAAAGAAACAAAACAAATCATTGATCCAGATAATACAACCATTGAATCATCCAAATGGTTAAGTGATGTGGATGAAAACGGCAAACCCTACTATTATGTAATTAATAAAGAAATAAGTGCAGTGTATCCAACAAAATCGCAAATATTACGGCAAGGAATGATTCAATTGGATAATGTACTTTATGGACATGATTTATTAATGTGTGAAACTCAATCCCCATGGGGTTATTTAAGGGATGATGTTTGTGCAGTGTTTGTACCAAAGACTGAATATACGTTAACGAATGTGAATCATTACCGATCCAATTCACGGATTATTAAATGGCGAAAGGTTAAAAAAGGTTATCGTACAGTATTGAGACGTCGATTACGTTACCGTCAATTGGGTGAATTTTCACCCATTAGTGATAGTGCTTTAGATTGGTATAATCCATCGTATTTATACGATTTAGCAAACTATAAAGGAGAGTTATGATGAAACGAATGTGTATTTTATTAATATTGCTCGTGTATGGTGCAATGCCCATAAGAGCTCAACCGAAGGATATGCATAATAATGATAATTATTGTCGTTATGATAGTCAGTGTGAAGCTGGCTATTTTTGTTATCAAAACCAATGCACACATTTATTACCAACCATGACACCAATTGTAAGCGAAGTTCCTATTCAACCAATCGAAACGAGCATTACAGATTTTACAATCTATGAGCAACACTTGATAAACAATGCCAACAATGATGACAGTGGTGCAAAGGTGAATGAAAGTGAATCCGTAGATGTTGAAGAAGTGCGCGAAATGGATGAATGTGGCAATGTCTATGATTTGGATGGAAATTTATTATGGGGGAGTGGTGAATGTAATCTTGATTCAACAAGTGGCAGTGAAACTAAAGTTTATGCAGTAAGTAATCCGAAAGAAACGATGGAAGATAAACAAGTGCCAACAACTGCTCCAATAATTACACCTTCCTTAGATGATTTATCAATTAATTCATCCACACAAATGCCTGAAGCAAACGAACTTTCAGACATTAATAATAAAGAACAAGGTCTTAAATATCTTGTGATTGGTGTTGGTTGTTTATTGATTATTGCAACGATTGGCTATAGTGCTTATGTTACCATTCAAAGTAAAAAGAAAAAGACATTTTAGAAAATGGGTTAAAGTAACATTTGTTATTTTACTCATTTTTTTTGGTTTTGCTTTAGCTTATTTGAATAAACCAATTAGTTCATCTGAAAACTTAACACAACGGATTGAGAAAGAAAACATCTCGAAAGCAAGTATCTTTGAAGAAGATATTATCCCTTATTCATTGGAAGAGTATATGGATATCAATCCGTATGTGTTTGGGTTGCTTTCATTTAATGATCGAGGCATTCTGCGGAATATTCCAATAGTTGAATCCAAAAATAAACAATGGGGTGATTATTGGATGACTCATAATGTATTTTTTGAAGATGATACGCTAGGGTGCGCTTTTTTGGATGAACAAACACCATTGAATTCAAGCAATAATTTACGCATCAATGGGCATGCATCTTATGCAAATAATCGAATGTTTACATTTTTAAAGCAATATCTCGACAGCGATTATTTTAATATACATGCAACCTTTATATTGGAAGAATCATTTGCTAAATCAACATATGAAATAATCTTTATGGCCCGTTATGATGTGGAATCTGACTCATTGGTAAGTGCCAATTGGTTGCAAGCAAATCTAAGTAAAACTGATGTAGAAAAAATGATGGAAGCAGATAAAGACGCTATTATTCAGATAAGAGAACTTGGTTTAACAGAACAGGAAAAATATATAACATTAGTCAGTTGTGATATGCAACATAAAAACTATCGTTATGTTGTATTTGCACACGAAATTGAAAGGATTTTGAAATGAAAAACAAAACAAATAACACGCATTGCGTGATTACTAAAGGTAAAGAAAATAATATTGTTATTACATTGGAAGGATATGTTTCTAAAACACGTCCTGTGACATTGCGTGAGGTTGATAATAGTGAAGGCAAAACAACCGTTATTGCCAATGCAAGTGTTAATATTGTCAATCAAAATTATGCCATCGACTATTTATTAAAAACGTTAGCGGTGGATGAATCTGCTATCTATACAAGTCGAAGTGATGAAGATACCTATCATACATTAAAAGTAACGGGGTTTAATGCCATTGCGCAGCGAATGGATAAAATTATGAAGGCCGGAAATAGAGTGGTTATTGTGGGTAATGCTTCAGTAAATCAATGGCAAAGTAATGATGGTGTTGATCATCAAGAAGTTGGAATTACAATTCAAGATTTTTGGGTTACCCATTTTGCTAACTAGAAAATAAAAATTAATGGGCAAAAATATTAACTCGTGATACAATACAGTCAAATCTTAGATGTAGATTATCTAAGCTTAAAGTTATTAGAGAGAATACGTTTTGGTGCAAGTATTTAATGGAAAGCTTAGTGGACACTACGGAGATGAAAATTTGAATGCAGTAGAATTTTCCGGGTAACGCCGTTATCGAATTGAGTGCATGTTTAAATAGTTAACATGAACTAAGGTGGTACCGCGGTAATTAATAAACGTCCTTGGAAGTTTTTCCAAGGACGTTTTTAAGTAGAAGGAGGAGTTATGGGAAAAAAATTACAAGCTGCACGAGGCACTGTTGATATTTTTGGAAAAGAAGCACGTTGTTGGCAACAAATTGAAGACGTATTTAAAGAATTTTGTTACCTTTACAACTATCAAGAAATGAAAACGCCAATCTTTGAAGATACTGCAGTGTTTAAACGTGAAAATGATTCCAGTGATGTTGTGAATAAAGAAATGTATACATTTTCAATTAATAACAAGGATTCATTGACATTAAGACCAGAAGGAACGGCAGGCGTTGTACGTTCGTATGTGCAACATAAATTGTTTGCAAATGGAGAATTAAGCAATAAGTTCTATTATTTTGGACCGATGTTTCGTTATGAACGTCCGCAAAAAGGGCGTCAACGGCAGTTTTATCAGTTTGGGATAGAAAACTTCAGTGAAAAATCCCCTTACGTGGATGCTGAAGTATTAGCGTTTGGTTATTCCATTTTAAAAGCATTGGGATTATCGCAAATTAAAGTATTGATAAATACATTAGGGGATGCGCAATCAAGAGAAAATTACCGTCAAGCATTGAAGGAATACTTTGAACCGTATTTACCAGAATTATGTGGTGATTGCCAACGTCGCTATGAACAAAACGTATTACGTTTATTGGATTGTAAAGTAGATCATGAACATGAGTGCATGAAAAATCCACCACGTATTGAAGATTCGTTAACACCTGAAAGCAAAGCTTATTTCCTAGAAGTTAAAAATGCATTGGATGCTTTAGGGATTCCTTATGAAGTGGATCAACGGTTAGTTAGAGGATTGGATTATTACACCGATACTGTATTTGAAGTTGTTTCTACTAATCCTGAATCGGGCGCACAATCGACGGTATTTGGTGGCGGCCGTTATGATAATTTGGTTGAATATTTTGATGGACCTAGTCAAAGTGGTATTGGTTTTGCCATGGGGATGGAGCGTTTAATGATTTTATGTGAAGCTGAAGGTGTTTTTGACAGTGATGCGGATGCAATGGATGCTTATGTTATTAGTTTAGGTAATGTTAAACAAGAAGCACTGCAAGTTGCTTCGATGCTAAGAGCTAATGGATATCGTTGTGAAGTAAATTATGCAAATCGCAGCATGAAATCACAATTTAAATCTTGCGAACGTTTAAACGCAAAATACATTGTCATTTTAGGTGAAGATGAAGTTAAAAATCACAGTGTTAATGTAAAAAATACACAAATTAATGAACAAGTAAATGTCGATATTAATGCATTGGTTCAAAAAATTGATGCATGGGAAGGAGTAGAAAGTCATCATCATGAGTAAACGTTTTTATCGAAGTCATAACTGTGGTCAATTGCGCAAAGTAAATGCTGGTGAAACAGTGAGTTTGATCGGTTGGGTGAGTAAACGCCGTAATTTAGGTTCGTTGGTATTTATCGATTTAAGAGATCGGGAAGGAATTACCCAAATTACCTTTGATGATCAACATGCAGATTTAATAAAAGATGTTCGTAATGAATATATTTTAAAGGTAAGTGGAACAGTACAAGTAAAAGATGTTCCAAATCCTAAACTTGTCACTGGGGAAATTGAAGTATTAGTAGATTCGGTGGAAATTATTAATAGTGCTAAAACAACACCAATCATTATTAGTGATGATACAGATGCGTTAGAAGATACACGTTTAAAATATCGTTATTTGGACTTAAGACGTCCTTATTTACAAAATATTTTAAAATTAAGAAATCAAGTAACAATTACAGCGCGTAATTACTTAAATGATCGAGGCTTTTTAGAAATTGAAACACCGATTTTAAGTAAATCCACCCCTGAAGGTGCACGTGATTACTTAGTTCCTTCACGTTTGAGCCATGGGGAATTTTATGCATTACCGCAATCTCCACAAATTTATAAACAATTGTGCATGATTGCAGGTTTGGATAAATATTTCCAAATTGCACGTTGTTTCCGTGATGAAGATTTACGCGCCGACCGCCAACCAGAATTTGACCAAATCGATATTGAAATGAGTTTTGTAGAAGAAGAAGATATTTACGATCTGGTTGAAGGCTTAATGCGTTCAATATTTAAGAGTACGATAAATGTAGATTTAACTGAAAAATTCAGACAAATTCATTGGAAAGATGCAATGGAAACGTACGGTTCTGATAAACCAGATTTACGTTTTGACTTACCGTTGTCAGATGTGAGTGACGTATTTGCAAATACGGAATTTGCTATCTTTAAAAATGTATTAAGTGAAAGTGGACGTGTTGTTGCATTAAAAGTTACTAATGGTAATAACTTGTTTTCGCGAAAAGCTATTGATGCATTAACAGAAACTGTTAAAATCTTCGGCGCCAAAGCACTTGCTTATTTAAAAATAGATGATTCAATATCTGGAAGCATTGCTAAAGTAGTTACAACAGAAGAAGTGGATGCTTTAAAAAATAAATTAAATGCGAATAATGGGGATATAGTTTTCTTTGTTGCAGATAAATACAGTACTGCATTTACAAGTATGGGAGCATTGCGTAGTAAATTAGGACACCAATTGAATTTAATTGATGAAAACAAATATGAATTTGCTTGGATTACTAACTTCCCTATGTTTGAATATGATGAAAATGATCATCGATATGTGGCTGCACATCACCCATTTACGTCACCAAATTTGGAAGATGTGGATAAACTGTTCACTGATCCAGCGAATTGTTATTCTCGCGCATATGATTTGGTATTAAATGGTTATGAATTGTTAAGCGGTTCAATTCGGATTCATGATCAAGATTTGCAAGAAAAGGTATTTGAAGCGATTGGCATGAGCAAAGAACAAGCACAAGCTAAGTTTGGTTTCTTCTTGGATGCTTTCCAATATGGAACACCTCCGCATGGAGGTGTGGGTATCGGCCTAGAACGTTTAGTTATGTTGTTGGCAAAAACGGACAATATCCGTGATGTTGTGGCTTTCCCTAAAACAGCAAGTGCAACGTGTTTGATGAGTGATGCACCAAATACGGTTGATCCAAAACAATTGGAAGATTTAGGTATTGAAATCAGTTCCAAGTAGTTTCAAAAAATTGTAAATTGATCAATAATTTAATGCTTTTTATCTTGACAAAAATTATTAGAGAAAAAGCGTTGCCAAGCGGATTTAATTTTGTATAATGAAAATGCCAAGGGGCTGCACTATTTCCGACATTTTGATATACGGGAATTCTGATTATCTTGTGGTGTGTTGAAAGCTAGCTACGTCGTTAGAATCCTAATCCACAAATAAGAATACCCACCTGGACTAACCCGGGGATATATCATCGCTTCTTGGCTTTTTTGTTGGTAAAGTAAAGATTAATGACAATTTGGTAAAAATCGTTTATGATTGTTGTTATAAGTTTTAAGGAGATATTTATATGGGCAATGTATTAGGCTACTCCATTGGGAGTTTAATCGTTGGTTTAATTGTCGGTGGTTTGTTAGGTTATTACTTCACACGTAAAAACTTTGAAAAACAATTAAAAGAAAATCCGCCAGTCAACGAAAAAATGATTCGTGCGATGTTTATGCAAATGGGTCGTAAACCTAGTGAAGCACAAATTCGTGCCGTCTTAAAATCAATGGGACAAGATATTGATAACAAAGACAATAAAAAAGATAAAGCTAAAAAATAAGGGGATTCCCCTTATTTTTTGTATACTAGTTATATGAAGTTAAAGATTAAACGATTAATTTTGATTTTGATAGTTTTGATAATTGGTGTGCTAAGTTCTGTTGTGGGAGCATTGGGTGTACAAGGTTATCAAGTTTATAAAGATAAGATTGCTCAAAAGCCAATTGATGTTACTTTTAATGAAGTATTTAATAGTGAAGATTATGTTGAGTATGATCAATTACCATTAAATTATATTAATGCAGTGATATCGGTTGAAGACCATCGTTTCTTTTATCGTAATGGAATTGATGTGATTGCGGTGGGTAAGGCGTTATTTGAAAATATAGTTAAAGGTGAAGTAGTACGTGGTGGTTCCACCATTACCCAGCAGGTGGCAAAAAATCTATATTTTGATATGAGTCAAGTGATGTCTCGAAAAGTTGCTGAAATATTTTTTGTAAATGATATTGAATCAAAATATACTAAAGAGCAAATTTTTGCTGTGTATGTTTCCATTATTTATTTTGGCGACGGAAATTATGGCGTTATTGATGCGGCTAAAAATTATTTAAATAAATCAGTGGAAGATTTAAATTTGTGTGAAAGTGCGTTATTGGCCGGGCTGCCGCAGTCTCCAAGTGTTTATCAACTATCAAACAATAGTGAATATACTTATCAACGCTACTTACAAGTGTTGGCTGCGATGGTAAAATATCAACATATTGATCAAAGTGATTATGATTATTGTCGTGTGAATTACCCAATCGGAGAATATTAATGAAACAAATAATGGATGAAATGAGCGTAAAAAGAGCGCTAGTAAGAATGAGTCATCAAATACTGGAAGCCAATCAAGGAAGTGATAATCTCGTACTTGTTGGAATTGAAACACGTGGAAAAGATTTATCTAAGATATTACATGACAATATCTTAATGATTGAAGGGGTAGATGTACCTTGTTATTCTTTAAATATTTCTGCCTATAGGGATGATGAAAAGAAAACGGATATAAAGATTTCACCAATTGATATTAAAGGAAAAACAGTGGTTTTAGTGGATGATGTTTTATTTACTGGACGAACTATTCGTGCTGCATTGGATGCCTTGATTGATCAAGGTAGGCCAGATTGTGTTAAATTGGCTGTTTTGATAGATCGCGGACATCGCCAATTACCGATTCGAGCGGATGTGGTAGGTAAAAATGTACCAACCAGTTTAGATGAATCGGTTCTTGTCAAATTACAAAGTGTGGATGGTTCAACCGGGGTTTATATTCAATAAAAAGGGTTCAGTTTTGAACTCTTTTTAAATGCCATCAATCAAATTTATGAGTGAAAACTAATTTCTATTAAAAGAAACCGTGAAAAAGAAAAAAATTGGGCTATAATGAAACCATTAAAGGAGAATTTTTAAAAATGAGTGAAACTAAAAAAGTATTTCAGTCGATGGATGGTAATACTGCTGCCGCACATTGTGCCTATGCATTTACTGAAGTCGCTGCAATTTACCCAATTACACCAAGTTCACCAATGGCTGAGGTTGTTGATACTTGGTCTACTGCTGGACGTAAAAACGTTTTCGATTCAACAGTAAAAGTAATTGAAATGCAATCTGAAGGTGGTGCAGCGGGTGCTGTCCATGGGGCATTGCAAGGCGGAGCTTTAGCAACTACATTTACTGCTTCGCAAGGTTTATTGTTAATGATTCCTAATTTATACAAAATGCAAGGGGAATTATTACCTGGTGTTTTACACGTCGCTGCTCGTTCTTTGGCATCTCGTTCATTAAATATCTTTGGTGATCACCAAGACGTTTATGCTTGCCGTCAAACAGGTGTTCCAATGTTGGCAAGCCATTCTGTTCAAGAAGTTATGGATTTAGCTGGTGTTGCACACTTAGCTGCAATTGAAGCAAGTGTTCCATTTATTCACTTTTTTGATGGATTTAGAACAAGTCATGAAATCCAAAAAGTAGAAGTTATGGACTATGATTTCTTAAAATCATTAGTAAATCAAGAAGCAGTTAAAGCTTTCAAAGAAAGAGCCTTAAATCCACATAGCAATCCAAAAGTTCGTGGTGGTAATGAAAACGATGATATCTTCTTTACTGGTAAAGAAGCACAAAATAGTCATTATGATAAGGTTGTGGATATCGTAGCTAAATATATGGATGCTATCAGTGCACATACTGGTCGTAAATATGCACCATTTGTATATTATGGTGATCCAGAAGCTACACGCGTAATCATTGCAATGGGTTCTGTTACACAAACAATTGAAGAAGTTGTGGATACAATGAATGCAAACGGAGAAAAAGTGGGTGTTATTAAAGTTCATTTATATCGTCCATTCTCTGTTAAACACTTATTATCTGTATTGCCTGCAACTGCTAAAAAAATTGCTGTATTGGATCGTAGTAAAGAAGTTGGTTCTAGAGAACCATTATTCTTAGATGTTGTCAATGCATTAAGACATCATAAAGATGTTACAGTTATTGGTGGACGTTATGGTTTAGGCTCTCATAATACAAATCCTGGACAAATTAAAGGTGTTTATGATGAATTAGCTAAAGACGAACCAAAAGAAGAATTCACTATTGGTATCGTGGATGATGTAACAAACTTAAGCTTAGCTGAAGATAAAGCATTCAAGTTAAATTCTGATTACACAAGTTGCTTATTCTATGGCTTAGGTAGTGATGGTACAGTTTCTGCAAATAAGAGTGCAATCAAAATTATCGGTGATAATACAGATAACTATGCACAAGGTTACTTTGCATATGACTCTAAAAAAGCTGGTGGTACTACACGTAGCCACTTAAGATTTGGACCTAGCCCAATTCGTTCAACATATTATATTAACCAAGCAGACTTTATTTCATGTTCTTTGGATAAATACATTTTAAGTTATGATATGTTATCTGACTTAAAAGATGGCGGAACTTTCTTATTAAATACTACATTTGATAGCGAAGAAATCGTTAAACGTATGCCAAATCGTATGAAAAAACAATTGGCTGAAAAACATGCGAAATTCTATATCATCAACGCAACTGAAATTGCGGCAAATATTGGTATGGGACGTCGTACAAATACCATTTTACAATCTGCTTTCTTTAAATTAAATGAAGGTATTATGCCTTATGAAAAAGCTTTGGAATTAATGAAAGCTAGTGCGAAGAAAGCCTATGGTAAAAAAGGTGACGAAGTTGTTCAATTAAACTATAAAGCAATCGATAGTGGTGCTGATGGTTTGGTTGAAGTAGCAGTTGACCCAGCATGGGCAAACTTAGAAGTTAAAGAAGTAAAAAGCGAAAAACATGATTACTTCAATGACCATGTAATGGCAATCAATAACTTACACGGTTATGATTTACCAGTTTCACATTTCATGAATGAAGAAATATTAGATGGTTCAATTTTGGAAAACGTTGCATATAAAGAAAAACGTACGATTGCAACTGAAGTTCCTACATGGAATCCAGATAACTGTATCCAATGTGGCTTCTGTTCTTATGTATGTCCACATGCTACTATCCGTACATTCTTATTAACGGATGAAGAAATTGCTAATGCGCCGGTTAAAGATTTCAAAACAAGCAAGGCATTGGGTGGACCTAATGTTGCTGAATTGAAATATCGCGTTCAAGCGAGCCCTGCAAACTGTGTTGGTTGTGGATTATGTGTTAGCGAATGTCCAGGTAAGGGTGGCAATAAAGCATTAACAATGACGGATGTTAATGTTGCTTTAGCTGAAGAACCATTGGCAGATTACTTATTCAATGAAACGGAATACAAATCTAACGTGTTCCCTGCAACTACAGTTAAAGGTTCTCAATTCTTGAAACCTTACTTTGAAGTACCAGGTGCATGTCCTGGATGTGGAGAAACACCATATTACCGTTTAGTTTCTCAATTATTCGGTAAAGATATGATGATTGCCAATGCAACAGGATGTTCAATGATTTATTCTTCTGCAACACCAAGTACACCATTTGTTACTGATAAAGATGGTAATGGTCCAACTTGGGCTAACTCTTTATTCGAAGATAATGCTGAATATGGATTTGGTATGGGTATTGCGCAAAACTTCAAACAAGCTCGTATTTTCTCCATTATGGAAAACAATATGGATAGTGTTGAAGAAAGCTTAAAGGCATTGTTTACTCAATACTTAGCAGCTAAAGAAGATCGTGAAGTTCAACGTACATTAAAACTTCAAATTGTTGAAGCGGTTAAAGCTAGCAGCAATGAAGCTGTTAAGGAATTATTGGATTACGAAAGAGATCTAGTAAGTAAGAGTGTTTGGATCGTTGGTGGTGACGGATGGGCATATGATATCGGATACGGTGGATTAGACCATGTATTGGCAAACGATTTGAATGTTAATATCTTAGTATTGGATACAGAAGTTTATTCAAATACAGGTGGACAATCTAGTAAATCTAGCCAATCTGCAAGTATTGCTAAATTCGCTGCCGGTGGTAAACCAACTGCTAAGAAAGACTTAGGTATGATGGCAATTGCTTATGGTCATGTTTATGTTGCAAGTATTTGTATGGGTGCTGATAAGAACCAAACATTAAAAGCTTTAAAAGAAGCTGAAAGCTATAATGGACCAAGTTTGATCATTGCTTACTCACCATGTGCTGAACACGGTATCAAAGGTGGATTAGGTAACCATCAAAAAGTTGAAAAAGAAGCGGTTGAATGTGGTTACACTTACTTGTATCGTTATGATCCAAGAAAAGCGGATGCGCCATTAACAATCGATAGCAAAGCACCAGACTACAGTAAATTCGAAGCATTCTTAATGCGTGAAAACCGTTATGCACAATTGGTTAAATTAAAAGGCCAAGAAGCTGCGGAAGCTGCATTTGAAAAAACAATTAACGATGCTAAGAAACGTTACGAAAACTTGTTAGCCTTAGCAGAACGTCAAACAAAAGAATAGTTTTTAAAAATTCTACGAAAAGGTAATTTAGAAAGTTTCACTCTAAATTACCTTTTTTCATTATTTTTCACATACTTCTTACAAGTTTCTTATTTTTCTTGGAAAATCAAAAATTCTTTCTTGTATATTTGGTAAAATATAGCTTGTAAATTGGAGGATTTTATGGGCGAAGAGAAAAAAGATTATCTAAGTTCTTTAATAGATGACGATGAGACAACATTGGAATCTTTTCAAGAAGAAAAAGTAGAACATATTGAAAAGCCAAAACGACATATTAAAAAAAGTGTATGGGTAACATTGGCTATACTTTTAGTTGTGGCTTTAGGAGCAATCTATTGGTTCTTCTTAGCACCAAAAATTGAAATGCCTAACTTTGTTGGTAAAAAAGTAGGCGATGTGAGTGCGTGGGTAAGCCAATACGAAATTGAAAAGAGTAAAGTGGCGATGACTGAAGAATATTCCTTAGAATATGACAAAGATGTCATTATCAGTCAAAGCGTGGATGAAGGAAAGAAAATTAAAAAATCCACACCATTAAATTTTGTTGTTTCTAAAGGTGCAGATCCAGATGAGTCAATTGAAGTACCAGATTTGGAAAGTATGAGTGAAGATGAAATTCGTACTTGGATTTCTGATAATAAATTATCAAAAACCAAAGTAAACCAACAATATAGTTCTACGGTTGAAAAAGGGGTTGTGATTAGTGTAGATTTTTCAAAAAGTGATCGTGAAAACTTTACTCGCGCTTCTTCATTGATAATCAATGTTTCAAGAGGACCTGAACCCGCTGGAACGGTTAGTGTGCAAGATTTTGTGAATAAAACGTATAGTGAAGTTGAGGCTTGGGCTAAACAAAAAAAGGTTGAAGTAGAAAAGGTTGAAGCTTTCTCTGATTCAATTGTGGCAGGAAATGTTATTTCTCAATCAATCGCTTCTGGTGAATTATTAAAAGCCGATGAAAAATTAACAGTAACTGTTTCTAAAGGTAAAGGTGTCACAATTCCTAATCTAGTTGGTTATGATAAAGTGATGTTAGAAACATGGACTGCAGAAGCAAGTAAAGCAAGCATTAGCATTGTTAAACGTGAGGTTTACAATGAAGCAGCAGAAGGCAGTGTAGTTGGCCAAGACGTTAAGGCAGGGACACAATTAGGCAATGGAGATGTACTTGTGTTAACAATTAGTAAGTATTTACCTATCTTAAATGAAACATCTTCAAATCAATATATTGGTCATGATTATGTTGAAATACAGCGATGGGCCGATAAAGTTAATGGTGCCGGTGCTGATATTCAAACCGGTGAATATGCAGGTATGATTGAATACAAACACTCTGAGTTACCTGAAGGTCAAATCATAGATTATTGGTGTACTGCTATTGATGGTACTGAATTACCTCACGGCTGCGATCGGCCATTGCCATTAAATGCTCGTATTGGTTTAGTGGTTTCTAAAGGCCCTGAAGAAAAAGCAGAACCAACTCCAGAAAGTAAACCAACTACTGCAAATGCTAATTTTAACTATATTAAAACTGCGGAAGATTTAGTTTCTTGGGGTTCTATGAACGGTGTTGAATTTAAAGTAATGACTGAAGCTGTTCCAAATGGTAGAGCTGATGGAGATTTCGATATTTTAAATTCTAATTTCGAGCGAGTATTTATGAAAGGGGAAAAAGAGGAATTTGAATTTAATGTCGGTTCCACTTATGTAATTAAAAATTATGTTACGGAACAGACTCCATCCGATGATACTGGGAAGACTGAAGGTAACTAATAGAAGGAGGTAATATGAATTATTTACAAAGAGCGTTAAAGAATGTGACGCGTAAGAAAACTAAGTCATTGTTATTATTGTTAACTTTCTTCTTAATTGGTAACTTTGTAATTATTGGTATTGGTATTTCAACTGCAGCTGAGCAAGCGAAGGTGTTAACTCGTCAAAGCATGCGTGCAGTTGTGGAGTATCAAATTGATTATGAAGCAATTAATGAATTGACAAATTCAATGAGTGAAAGCGAATTGGAAGAATGGCAAAAAAATGAAGGTAGAAATATATATCAAATTAAGCCTGAAGAATACAATTCATTCTTAAGTGATGATCGTGTAGCTACTTATAATTGTTCAAATTATTCAACATTATATTTAGGAATTGAACCAGTTAAATTAGGTAATAAGGCTGAAGAAAGTTATAATAATAGCGCAACAATTTTACGTGAAGGTGAAGAAATCGATTATGAATATAAACAACCTAACTTTAAATTAGTAACGAACCGTACACCAAATATGATTGAATTGTACGAAGGTACATGGACAATCACTGAAGGTCGTTTCTATACACAAGAAGAAATTGATAATGCTTCCCCAGTTTGTGTAATTAATGATCAAGTTGCTGCTTTAAATGGTTTAAGTGTTGGGGATACATTAACAATTGACTATACTAATGATTATTCCTATATGGCTTCCGAAGGCTTTGATTTATCATCATTACCGTTAAAGCAAGATTTTGAAATAATAGGTTTATATTCAACAGTTGAAACTGTTGATCAATCGGATGAACGTTTCGAATGGATGAGTACATGGGAATCTCCATTTAATAAGATATTAATGCCAATTACTTCGTATTCAGCATCTCAATTAGATTTGCAAGTGGCAATGTGGGATTTTTATAAACAACAATACCCAGATGACCCATATTGGCAAGACCCTGCTAATGCTCCAACTGTTGAAAGCATGGAATATGTTAGTTCAATTATTTTCTTGTTAAAAGACCCATTGGATGTGGATGGATTTGTTGCGGATTATCAAGATAAACTAACTGATAATTATCGTATGTTTAATGCAAATAATGATACGTTTAAACAAATGGCACGACCTTTGGATAGTATAGGTATGTATGCTAATGTAATTGTAGCAATTGTTGTTGTTAATGCCATCGTAATCATTACCTTAGTTACTGCATTGACTTTAAAAACTAGAGAATATGAAATCGGAGTATTGTTGTCCATTGGTGCAAGTAAATTAAAGGTAGTAATGCAAATGTTTGCTGAATTAATTTTAGTTGCTTTAGTTGGATTTACATTATCGGTAGTTTCAGGGAGTATGATTGCTTCTAAAGCGGGCGAAATGTTGTTGAACTATCAAGTTGCAGTGGATGATGAATATGCCAGTGAACAAGATAATATCATCTATTATGGTGGGGATTCTTATTTCACTGAAGTTGAACAATCCGATTTATTGGAAAACTATAGTGTGACCATTAGCCCAATTATTATCGGGGAAATTTATGTGGCAGGTATTGGCATCGTATTATTATCTATCTTAGTACCTAGTATGATGATCATGCGTTTCAATCCGAAGAAGATTTTAACTTCAAGTTTGTAGAAAGGTAGGTTTTTGATGAGTACTCTTTTAAAATTAGATAATCTATCCTATTCCTATGTGGATGGACAATCCAAACGTACCATTTTAAATGATTTATCTTATGAATTTGAAAGTGGTAAATTCTATACAATTTTAGGACATTCTGGTTCAGGTAAAACAACATTGTTATCCATTATGGCTGGATTAGATTCGGCTGAAAAAGGTAGCATGTATTATGAAGATACAAAGATTGAAGGAAAGGAAATGCACAATTATCGTCGCAATAAAGTGGGCATCGTATTCCAACAATACAATTTGATCAATTACCTAACACCAATTGAAAATGTTGAAGTGGCAATGAGTGAAACAGATAATAAGTTGCCAAAGGATCACGCAAAATTATCTGCTAAATTATTGCAACAATTTGGTATCGTTTCTTCCAAGGCAAAACGTTTAGTTACCCAATTATCTGGTGGAGAACAACAACGGGTTGCTATAGCACGGGCATTAGCAAAGAATGTTGATTTGATTTTAGCGGATGAACCGACAGGTAACTTGGATACCGCTACAGAAAATGAAATCATTAAGATCTTCCGTGATTTAACTGAAAATTATGGAAAAACGGTTATTGTGGTTACCCACTCTGTGGCAGTATCTAAATTATCTGACCATCGTGTTTTCTTAAAAAATGGAAAGTTGCACGATGTTGATGACGTGATTTCATCCGAAATTGATGAATCAGTATAATTTTTGATTTAAAATCTTGAAAGCTTAGAAATTCTTTCAAGATTTTTTTATGTTAAAATTGTTCCATGAATGGATATATTATTTCTTTAGGATGCTGTAAAAACTTAGTAGACAGCGAGCAAATTTGTGGACTATTGGCAAGTGGAGGCGTTACCTTTGTTTCTCGTCCTTCATTGGCTGATTTTATTTTAATTAATACATGTGGATTTATTGAGTCGGCTAAAAAGGAAGCAATTGAGACTATATTGGATATGGCGGATTATAAACAACGCAAAAATGTTAAGTTAATTGTCACTGGATGTTTGGCGCAACGTTACTTAGAAGATTTAAAGCACGATATGCCTGAAGTAGATCGATTCATCAGTATTGATGAATATGAAAATCTTTCAACAATTTTTAATGAAGTATTAGGGCTAAAGATTGTAAAAACATATGGAAGGGAATGTCGCTTACGTTCAAATAATCCATGGATGGCTTATTTGAAATTAGGGGATGGTTGTGATAATCGTTGTGCTTATTGTGCCATTCCATTAATCCGTGGACCTTATCATTCCTTTGATATGGATAGCTTAGTGCAACAAGCCAAAGATTTAGTGGCAGATGGAGTGAAGGAAATTGTTTTAATTGCTCAAGATACTACCCGGTATGGTACAGATTATCAAGGTAAACCACGTTTACTTAAAGAATTATTAAAACAATTGCAATTGATTGATGAATTAAAATGGATACGTATTTTGTATATGTATCCGGATGAAATAGATGAAGCGTTATTGGATACGATGGCACAATGTAACAAGGTAATTCCTTATTTTGATATTCCGATGCAACATGGTAACGATCGGATGTTAAAAATTATGAATCGTCGTGGCAGTGTTGCAGATTGCAAACACTTAGTAGAAATGATTCGTTCTAAGTTTGATAAGCCAATTTTACGAACAACGATGATTGTAGGTTTCCCTAGTGAAACAGAAGCAGAGTTTAATGATTTATTAGCTTTTGTCAAAGAAGTGAAATGGGATCATTTAGGTGCGTTTACGTATTCAGATGAAGAAGATACCTTAGCTTATGATATGGATGGTAAGATTGATCAAGAAGTTATGGATCAACGGTTAAATCGTTTAATGGATGTTCAATATGAAATATTTAAGGAAAAAGTTGATCAAATGATTGGTACAACCATGGAAGTATTGGTAGAAAAACAAGATGGGTTAACTAAGCTTTATTATGGTAGAGGACATTACAATGCACCGGACGATGTGGATGGAAATATTGTGTTTAGTAGTCAACAGCCATTGAAATTAGGTGAGTTTGTGTTGGTAAAGATTAAACGAAATAAAGGGTTTGATTTAATTGGTGAAGTTGTGGAAGGAGAATAAAGATGAATTACACAATTGCGAATAAATATGCGGAATTAATTGTAAAAGTAGGGGTTAATGTACAAAAGAATCAATTAGTGGTTGTCAATTGTCCTGTTCAACATGCGTCTTTTTCACAAATTGTTGCAAAAAAATGTTATGAAGCTGGTGCAAAATATGTGGATGTACGTTACTTTAATGATTATGTGAGCGCAATGAATATGACGTATGGTGATTTGGAATATATAGAAACACCAAAAGAATTTATTAAAGTTAGAAATCAAAGTGATATTGAAAATAACGTATGTTATATTCATTTAATTTCCGATTATGTGGGTGTGATGGACGATTGTGATCCAAAACGTTTAGCAGCAAGTCGTAGGGCAACAATGTTAATGAATAAGAATCGTCGTGAGTACAGTAATGCCAATAAAGGTCAATGGACCATTGCGGCATTACCTAACCCAGTATGGGCAAAGAAAGTATTCCCATATTTAAGTGAAAATGATGCTTTGGCAGCGCTTGAAAAAGCTATATTAGAAACGGTATATGTTAATGAAACGAATGATCCAATTGATGCTTGGAAACAACAAAATAAAAAGTTAGCATCTTTGGTAGAAAAGATGAATAATTTTAATTTTAAATCGTTACATTTTACCAATAGTTTGGGAACCGATATCGATGTACCATTGGTAGAAAATCATCGTTGGGCTGGTGGTAGTTCGTTTAATGTTGATGGTGTAGAATATGATGCTAATATGCCGACAGAGGAAGTATTCTGCATGCCAGATTGTCGCGGTACTCAAGGAAAAGTGGTAGCAAGCAAACCATTATCATATATGGGAAAGATCATTGACGGGTTTTATTTGGAATTTGACAAAGGAAAAGTGGTTAACTTTGGTGCGCAACAAAATCAAGAGGTATTGGATGATTTAATTCACAGTTGCGAAGGTGCTGACTCCATTGGAGAAATTGCATTAATTAGTTACCATTCACCAATTTCAATTCAAAATATTTTATATTTTGATACTTTATTTGATGAGAATGCATCATGTCATATGGCATTGGGAGACAGTTACAGTGAGAATGTTGTCAATGGAGCTACGATGAGTAAAGAAGAGTTAAAGGCTATTGGTGGTAATCATTGTGACAATCATGTTGATTTTATGTTTGGAACCCACGATATGCATGTAGTAGGAATCACGCATGATGGTCAAAATATTGATGTATTTGTGAATGGCGATTTTGTGATTTAATAGAAGGGTGGTTATTCACCCTTTTTGTTTGGAGTTAGTATGGTACATTTTACGATTGCAGATTATTTGCATTATTTAGATTGCCCCCTTAAATTTGAGCATTATTATCGGAATGGTTGCTTGGATTTTAATGTGGTTGAATTGGATTCACAATGTATTGATTTAATAAAAGATTATTTAAATATTGGTGAAGTTATTGAACAAGAGATGATTGTCAGTGGTGAACAACTAAAAATAGGTTGGTACCATCAATTAATGTTATTCACTTCACGTTTAGAAGGCGCAGTTGAATGGGCTTACTATAACGGAAATGGTATTGATCTATACTTTGTTAGCTTGCATACTTTTCCTTCAGTGCGCATAAAAAATCGAATCACAAGTATTGTTTATTTATGTAATCAATTACAAATTCCGATTCATTGCATTAAAGTGATTTACTTTAATGCAAAGTATGTATTTAATGGTAAATACTATCAACCAAAATTAATGTTTAAGTTAAGCCGGTATTTAAGCAATTCGACATTTGATTTTCGTTTATTCCCAAAAGTTAGCGTTAATTGTCAAGCTATCGACGATGTGTTAAATGAAATGGAATCCTTATTGGATGATGGGGTAGCTAAAAGTTGTGCACTGAATTGCAAAGATCAATTATGTTGCTTACATGCAAAGTTTGAACAGGTAAAGTTAGAAAGTTTTAATGAACGTGTTTTAGAAAATTATCAAAGCTATGGATTACCTAAACAACACATTCCAAAGATTCAAACCTTAGCTATTGCAAATAATCAAAATTATCTTGATAAGAAAGCCTTAAATCAATGGATATCTCAAATATGTTATCCAATCTATTTTTTTGATTTTGAATGGGAACGTAAAATATTACCTTGGATCAAGGGACAATCGCTCTTTAATGATTACGTATTTCAATATTCGTTTGTAAAACTCAACAAAGATGGATCTAAGGAAACAAAAATAAAGATTGTTAAGGAAAATGATAATACATTATTGTTTGAAGAGTTAATTAGCGACTTGCAAGATAATGGAACGATTTTTGCTTATAATGCAAATGGTGCTGAAATAATGCAACTTAAGCGGTATGCGCAATGGGATAATTCTTTAAATGAAAAAATTTACAAAATTGTTAATAGAATTGTGAGTATTGATGTTCCACTAACGCACGGAATGCTATATCATTTAGGTATCAAAGGTAGCTATAGTCTAAAGAACATAGCTCAACTTATTTCTTTTAATGACTATGCCACCATTGAATGTCAAAGCGGTTTGGATGCCGTGAAAATGTACCGTGATTATCTAAAAACAGGCAGCGCATTGGATGAACAATCGTTAATAGATTATTGCAAAGCAGACTCTATGGCGATGGTTGCATTATTAAAATGGTACCAAACCATTGCATGTGACTAAGGAGGAAATTATATGCGTTTTGAAATCGTAGGAAAAAATGTTAAAGTTACCGAAGGAATGAGAACTAAAATTGAACAAAAATTGTCTTTTTTAGATAAATACTTATTGATTGATTCAGATGTGGTTGCACGGGTGGTTGTGCGTGTATATCCAACAACTCAAAAAATTGAGGTAACAATTCCAACTAAAGTCGGAACATTGCGTACTGAAGTTATGCATCAAGATTTATATGCTGCCATTGATCTTGCTATCGATAAATTAGAAGATCAAATTCGTCGTCAAAAAACACGGTTATCTAGAAGACATCGTGAAGCTTTGGCGGAATCATTTATTGAAGAAGATGATGATTTATTGAAAAAAGGCGATGTCGCCGTTAAGACAAAATCAATAACTGTCAGCGATATGGATTTAGAAGAAGCCATTACACGCATGGAAATGTTAGATCATGATTTCTTTATCTATAATGATTCAGAAGATGATCAGATTGCTGTTGTTTACCGTCGTCATGAAGGCGGATATGGCTTAATTGAAGTTGAAAAAGAATTGTAAAAAAATAGAAGGTCAAGTGACCTTCTTTTTTAATGAAATAAAACAAGATAGATATTACACAACAATACAGCAATGGTTAACGATATTTGGGATACAACCAATGTGTTGGTTTGATTATACAAATAAGCCATGATTAATCCAATGGCAAAGAAAGAAATGAAATAAGCTGGGAATAATTGCAATGTGAATGGCATAAATGCTAGTACATTAGTTAATGCAAAGAGCAATGCACTTATCACAATGGTTGGACCTTCAACATGTGCAATTGATAAACGATCCGTTAATGCTTTGTAAATCATGGTTTCAATATGTATTAATATTATATTAAAGGATAAACCAAACAGTAGTATATGCCATAGTCCAATAGAAGCAATATCATTAGTAACAATAAATGGTAAATTAACTTTAAATTGGACAGCCAACGCTAAGGTAACTATATTAAGCAATGTTCCTAAGATAATGTAAAATCGTTGCGAACAATGCGTTTTACGATATCTTGTCAAATGACGGATAATAATCGGTGCCATCAACAATGAAAGCAATAGCGAGATTAAAGTAAAGTAGAAACACGCAAAGAAATATTCCGGCATATCCAATAATGCGGCAATGTTTGGTATAAAGCGTGAGGATATAAAAATAATAAGAATTAACAAGACATTCAATATAGATAATGTTTTCATGGAATTATTCTATCAAAGTGAATGTTTTTTTTAAATACTAGAAAACAATCGATTAAAAGGAGGATTTAATAATGGAGTATTTAACAAGTGATGATTTTATGAGTTACGGTGATTACAATTACCAACAAAAGGTGATTTTATTGCGCATATTTGAACGTTATCATCAAGAAGTAAAACGGATTAAAATCAGTAAAATCCCTTTACCTTTAGGTGCAAAATATTTATCACGCTTTCCATTTGTGTTTATGGTGGAGAATGCATTTCGTAATTGTTGCGAAGAAACTCAACAAATTATAACGAAAGATTTTATTGAGCCACAAAAGGGTAAATGGTATGCCAAGGAAATGTCTGCAGCAACCTATTATCGTCGACGTGCCAATGCGTATGAAGAATTTGTTACAGAGCTGTTTTAGATTTCTTGTACATTTCGTTAAAAATTGAACGAAAGTTCTAGAATGTGTTTTTAAGCGTTAAAAAAATTTATTAAAAATGGTATTATCTAAGTAGTAAACTTGGAGGTAAGAAAATGTTAAAAGGAATTGCAGCTTCTAGCGGTATAGCAATTGCAAAAGTCTATAAGTTAGAAGAACCTAAATTAGTTATTACAAAAAAAGAAGGAAAAGTTGAAGAAGAATTGCAAAAATTGAATGCAGCATTTGAGAAAACAATTGCTGATATTGAATTAATCAAAACACGTGCAGCAGCCAATTTAAGTGCTGAAGAATTAGCAATTTTTGATGCACACTTAATGATGGCTAATGACCCTGATTTAAAAGATCAAATGAGCGCAATGATTCAAAATGATGGATGCAATGCTGAATATGCTGCGGATGTTGTGGCGAATAATACAGTTGCAATGTTTGAAAGTATGGAAGATGCTTATTTTAAAGAAAGAGCAGCTGACGTAAAGGATGTAACTTTCCGTTTGAAATGTAACTTATGTGGCGTTGTTATCCCAGATTTAACGGCAATTGATGAACAAGTGGTAATTGTTGCCAATGATTTAACGCCAAGTGATACATCACAATTAAATAAAAAATATACGCTAGGATTTGCAACTGAAATTGGTGGTAGAACAAGTCATAGTGCAATTATGGCACGTAGCTTGGAAATTCCTGCGGTAGTTGGATGTGCTGGTATTTTAGCGGAAGCTAAAATGGGTCAAGAAATTATTTTGGATGCTTTAAATGGTGAAGTGATTTTAGATCCTACTGAGCAGCAAAAAGCAGAATATGCGAAAAAAGGTGAAGAATTCTTAGCTGAAAAAGCAGCTTTACGTGTATTAGTTAATGAAAAGAGCGTTTCAACTGACGGTCATGTAGTGGATATTGCAGGAAATATTGGTTCACCAAAAGATGTGGACGGTGTATTAGAAAATGGTGGGGAAGGTGTTGGTTTATTCCGTACTGAATTCTTATACATGAACAGTGAATCTGATTTCCCAAGTGAAGAAGAACAATACCAAGCATATAAAACAGTATTGGAAAAAATGAATGGTAAACGTGTGGTAATTCGTACATTGGATATTGGTGGCGATAAAAAATTAAATTACTTCACTTTCCCAGAAGAAATGAACCCATTCTTAGGATATCGTGCCGTACGTTTCTGTTTAGACCGTAAAGATATCTTCCGTGTTCAATTAAGAGCATTATTAAGAGCTTCGGTTTATGGTAAGTTAGCGATTATGTTCCCTATGATTGCAACGTTGCAAGAATTCCGTGAAGCAAAAGGTGTTTTCTTGGAAGAAAAAGCCAAATTAGTTGCTGAAGGGGTTGAAGTAAGTGATTCAATCGAAGTAGGTATGATGATTGAAATTCCTGCAAGTGCTGTATTGGCTGACCAATTTGCAAAAGAAGCTGATTTCTTCTCCATTGGTACAAATGACTTAATTCAATACACAATGGCAGCTGACCGTATGAGTGAAAAAGTTTCCTATTTATATCAACCATTAAATCCATCTATCTTACGTTTAATTAAAATGGCTATTGATGGTGCTCATTCACAAGGTAAATGGTGTGGTATGTGTGGAGAAATGGCTGGCGATGAAATCGCTGCACCTGTATTGTTAGGTTTAGGATTGGATGAATTCTCAATGAGTGCAACTAGTGTATTAAGAGCGCGTAAAATGATTCGTTCATTGTCTTATGAAGATATGAAAGCAATGAGTGAAAAGGCATTAGGTTTATGTACTTGTGAAGAAGTAACTGAATTGGTAAAAAGCGTTATTGGAAAATAATGGTAGAATATAAGGAGAGTGATTTCACTCTCCTTATTTATTTATGAAAAAAGTTATATTTATTTCTAGCATGGGAGGGCATTTAAATGAATTATTGCAGCTTTCCCCATTATTTGATTCATGTGATTTCACAATAATCACAGAAAAAAACAAAACATTGCAATCATTAAAGCAACAATATCCACATCGTGTTAAAACTTTGCTATATGCAACCAAAGCGCATATGGCGAAGTATATTTTTGTTTTTCCTTTAAATATTTTAATAAGTTTAATTTATTTTGTGATGATTCGACCTGATTGTGTCGTGACAACAGGTACTCATACGGCGGTGCCTATGTGTTATATTGCCCATTTATTTGGAAGAAAAGTCATCTATATTGAAACATTTGCCAATGCACAGACACCAACACAAGCGGGGAAAATGGTCTATAAGATTGCGGATAAATTCTATGTACAATGGGAATCCATG
>CALCFG010000099.1 GCA_937900565.1 uncultured Erysipelotrichaceae bacterium | reverse complement strand
TTTTACCATGATAAATTAAATAGCCTATCGCAATAATGACTAATACTACTAAAATAATACCATACTTGGATAATGAACGACTAAACGATAATAACGATTGCGCAAGTGGTGGTAAACTAACCCCAATGGATGCCATGATACCATCAAAAATTGGTAATACTTTACCTATTAATAAAGCAACGACACCCAGTGTCATAATAATAAGAATGGATGGATAAGTTAATGCATCCTTAAGTTTTAAATTGGTCTGATGCATGCGTTGATAATAAAGCGTTAATTGGTGCATTACTTTATCCAAATATCCACTGGATTCACCCACAGCAATCATATCAACCATATACTCATCCATGATTCCGCTTTCTTCAAAGCTTTGTGATAATGACATTCCACTTTGCAATGAAGCACCGATTGCTTTTAATTTATCCCCATATTCTTTATTTTCCGCTTCAATTCCTACTTCAATCAATGCATCCGAAAGCGTTAATCCACTTTCTAAGATCATTGCTAATTGTTGGGTCAGTAAGGCTTTCTCTTGATTGTTTAATTGTTTCATAATGTTTCCTCTTAGTATTGAAATTGATTTTCATAAAAATCATTGTAATTTTTATCCATGGCATCAAAGGTCGCATCAATTCGCGTCCATGTATTATTTTCAAAATAAATGTGCGGTGAAATCCAACCCACATTATCAATGTAAACTTCTACCCATGCATGATAACCATCTTTTACCATTCCTGTAATTAATTTTGTTGGAATATTTTGACATCGTAACATTGTGGCCATTAAAGATGCATAATCAAAGCATATCCCCTTATTTGTTTTTAATACTTCATCCACCTTAGGTAAAACAAATTTACCTTGCACTGCATCCACTTTATCCCAATCATAAACCACGTTATCAATTACATATTGATAAATTAAATATACCCGTTGTAGCTTTGTCGTAACACCTTGTGTCAATTCAAAGGATTTATCCACGGCCAATGTATTTTGATCATAATCAACATATTGATTTGGGTAAACAAAGCTAATCGTATCATCTTGTAAAGTAACATCAATATCTAATGTACCAACAACTGCATAACGTGTACTTTCAATATTTTCTAACCAACGAATAGTGTAATTGCCATTACCTAATGATAATGGAAAGACCTCATATTCATTATCTTTGTAAATTTCATAATTATACGTTTGGTCATTGAATAGTACCTGAATCTTTAATCGTTGATGATCAGTTGTGTTTGTTTTTACCATAAAATAACCTTGGTCAGTATGTGAATAATCAATGGTAATCAAATCATCACTTCTAACCAATAGATTATCAGCACTGGGTAAGTGCATCATCGCTTTGGTTGGTATTTCACTTTCTGGATTTTGTATGCCATCATTGAATTGATTCACCGATTTACTCTGTGAGCAACTGGATAATAATAACAAACAAATTCCCACTCCCTTACAAAGTCTTTTCATATCTTCATTATAATGTAAAAATGACGAAGTATTGTAAACCTCGTCATAATTTTTCTTAAAATTTTTTCTCTATTCATGCATGTTGGATTCCGCTTCACTGGCGTTAGATTGTGAAAATAAATCCATATTATCGGTTTGACCATCAAATTGTGGCAATTGTGGTAACTCATCCAAGGATACTAATTTAAAGCAATCCATAAAATGTTGCGTTACTTGATATAAGAACGGACGGCCTGCCGCTTCGCTACGACCGGCTTCTTCCACTAGATCACGCGCCATTAATTTACGGATCATCATATCACACCCGACACCTCTAATTTCCTCAATTTCAACACGTGTAATGGGTTGCTTATAGGCAATAATGGATAATACTTCTAATGCGGCTTGAGATAAATAATTACCTTCGATTTGCGTAAACAATTTATTAGCGCAATGCGCAACAAACGGTTTGGATAAAAATTTATAAATATCCCCATAATGCGTTAAGCAAAACCCATAACTATCATCATCATAGCGTTGCGTAATATTCGCTAATAATTCAACCACATCATCATGGGTTAATTCACATACTTTGGCAATATCTTCAACGGTTAATCCATCATCTCCAGCGATAAATAATAAACCTTCCACTAATGGTTGCATATTTTCAATCATTGGTTTTTCCATTAAGCTAACGCTCCCTTCTTTAACCAAATTGTGTTACTTTTATCCACACTAAAATGTAATTCGTGCCGTCTTGCCATATCCAAAACCGCTAAGAAAGTAACAATTACTTCTTGCACTTGATGACAATCCGAACACAATTGTTCAAAATTAAATGAATCCGGTAAATCCACAAAACGTGCCTTAATTTCCAAACACCGATCTTGAGTCGATAATTCTTTCGCTGTATATTTAACAGGGAGCTGCCAATTTAATAGCATCCGGCGCAATACACGATTCATTGCCTTAACTAAATCATAGACATTTCCATCAATATCCCCATTGTCATTTTCTTTGATCCATTCCTCAACACATTCACTCATCGGCTTTCCAAAACAAAGCGAACGTTGATAATATAAATCATTCATGGTTGCACTGATTTCTTTAAATTGTTGATATTCCAATAAACGTTTTACCAAGCGTTCCCTTGGATCTTCCTGATATTCATCATCAAATTCAATGGTTTCCTTGGGTAATAACGTTTTACTTTTAATTTCCATTAACGTGGCCAATTCACTCATGTATTCGCCCACCAAATCCAATTGCGTGTCTTCCATTGCGTTTAAATAGGCAATGTATTGATCCGTTAATAACGTAATATCTAAATCTAAGATATTCATTTTCTTTTCCGCAATAAGATGTAATATCAAATCCAAAGGACCTTGAAAACTTTGCATTTCTACTTTAAATTCCATATCTAAGACATTATACAATATTTTTGATTGATTTTTTTCTATCACATCTTTTATCAATCGATCACTGGACTCAATATCAACTCTTTTCGTTTGATTAAACGCTCGTTTACTCTACCCATTTACCAATCAATTAACTTAGAAATTTAAAAAGCATAGCAATAATGGATAATCCTTTATCGCTATGCATTTATGTTAATATTAACGTAAATATTTATTCACTAATGCCTCATGCTCAGCAAGTGTTTTAGAATAGTAAACAGTACCATCACCATAAACATCTGCCATAAAGTAATAGTAATCACTTTTAGCTGGCGAAACGACAGCCTCCAAAGCATCTTTACCAGGATTTAAGATTGGTCCGGGTGGTAATCCATTGATCATGTATGTGTTATTTG
>CALCFG010000098.1 GCA_937900565.1 uncultured Erysipelotrichaceae bacterium | reverse complement strand
TGAGTATCTTTTAACTGAATGCGTTAAACAACGCAAAAAAAATGGTGCACCCGTGCCACATAACTTGGATGAACCAATCCAATTAAATATTGAATAAAAGGAGCTTGCGCTCCTTTTATTTATTTTAATCAAGACAATATTCCATGCAATATTTGTATGGTTTAAAGTCGTTGCTTTCATAAAATGATAATGCACTTGGATTTAATGCCCAAACATTTAACGTTACGCGTTTACAATTAATGCTTTTCGCATATTCTTTGGCTTTATTCATTAATGCGCGGCCAATACCTCTATTTTGATAATGTTCATCCACACATAAATCATCAATGTATAAGTTTTTGATATCAGTAAAATTAGAGGCTGGATCATCTTCTTGATCAATCGCAGTAAAGATATAGCCTACGACATTTTCTTCTATTACAGCGACAAAAATTTTATTATAGTCATCTTTGATCAATTCATTAATTTCACGATCATTGTATTTACGAACACCCTTTTTAAAAATATCAGGTCGCTTAGCAGCATGCATCAAAGCAATTTGATCCAGCAAATATGCCAAAGCTGCAGCATCACTCTCGATTGCTTGACGAATAATCATTAGTCAACCAAAGCACAACCATTACTTGTGCCAATGCGTGTAGCACCTGCTTTTACCATGGCATCGAGATCTTCTTTCGTGCGTACACCTCCTGCAGCTTTGACTTCACACACATCCCCAACAGTACGCTTCATAACTTCCACAACATGCACATTAGCACCCGATGCATTAAAACCAGTACTTGTTTTAACAAAATCAGCCTTTGCTTCCATACAACATTTGCAAGCAGATTCAATTTGTTCATCCGTTAATAAACAAGTCTCTAAAATAACTTTTAAGGTTTTATCACCAATTGCTTCTTTGATCAAACGGATTTCATTCGTTACATATTCTAAATTACCACCCAATAATTGACCAATGTTTAATACCATATCCCCTTCATCTGCTCCAGCATCTACCGCATCTTTTGCTTCCAATACTTTAGCATTAGTGCTCATGGCACCTAAAGGGAAACCAATCACAGTGCACACTAACACATCTGAACCTTTTAATTCATTTTTAGCCACTGGTATCCAACATGGATTAATGCAAACACTTTTAAAATCATGTTGTTTAGCTTCTTGACATAACGCCACAATATCTTTCATTTGAGCTTGTGGTTTTAATAAAGTATGGTCGATTAATTTATTTGCTTTCATTTTTTTCTCCTAATTTTTTTGTCCGAATAGTTTAATGCATTGGCGTGCGACAACATTATCACCCAAATATTTTTCTTTACCCCATTGGGCATATAAGAAATTTTCATCCCCTTTACCAAGTAAAAGTATCGTATCATGGGCATTGGCGAGTTCAATCGCTTGGCGAATGGCATCAATTCTTCGTGTAATAATTATATAATTTTTTTGCTTAATTCCTTTGGCAATTTCTTTTGCAATATCTTCAACTGATTCATCCCGTGGGTCATCTTCCGTTAAAATAATCAAATCACAATATTTATCGGCAATTTCACCAAAGATCGGTCGTTTGATTACATCCCGTTTACCTGCTGATCCAAATACAGCAATAATTCGATTTTCTTTCGGTGTGATGGATGAAGCAAATTTCATCACTTGTTCAATACCATCCGGCGTATGCGCAAAATCAACGATAACATTAAAGTTTTGCCCTTCGTCAATATATTCCATTCTTCCTTCAATCTGTGGAATATGTTTAACCGCCTCTAGAATCACTTCCATATCCATGCCACTTTCATGCAGTGATACAATCACCGCCACCAAATTATAAACATTAAACATTGCCAATAAATTAGTTTCTATGAAATATTCCGTATTACCATGGGTCAAATTAAAGGTCGTTCGATTATTGTATTGTTTAATATTACTGCAACGATACGAAGCATCATTACTTGTACCATAAGTAATGACATTACCTTGAGCATCTTCGATTAAACGTCTACCATAATTATCATCAATATTGATAACACTTAATCCGTTACTTTTGATCATTTGAAACAGCATTCGCTTTGCTGAAAAATAGCTTTCCATATTGCCATGATAATCCAAATGATCATGGGTTAAATTCGTAAAAATGGCGCAATCAAAATCAATGCCATCCACACGATGTTGTTCCAAACCAATGCTACTGACTTCTAGCGCACACGCTTTCATATTGCACAAAACCATATCATGCAATACCGATTGCAATTCAACAACATCGGGTGTCGTTAATTTTGGTGCTTTTTTAACAGATCCATATTCAATGGATATCGTACCGATATAACCACACGGTGCTTGCAATGAATAAATGTATTTAATCATTTTTGCTATAGAAGACTTACCATTAGTCCCAGTAACACCAAACATTTTTAATTTCTTACTTGGATCATCATAAAAAATATTAGTAATATAAGCTAAAGCTACCCTTACATTATCCACTTGAATGTACGTTATACCTTCTACCTTTTTATCTAAATTTTCACTATAAACAATAGCTACAGCTCCATTACTAATGGCCTGATCAATGAATAAATGCCCATCATTGGCCATCCCTTTTATACAGAAAAATAATGCATCACTACTTTTTTTACGACTATCAATCATTAACGAATTAATCGTAATTTCGGGTGCTCCTAATACTAATTCACTTAATAACATTGCACTTTTCCTTCCAATTCGTCATCATTCACTTTTTCGATTATTACATCATAAAATGAACCAATAGTTAATTTACTGTTAACTTTAACATAGCAATAATCATCACTGTACCCATAACTGCAACCATTTTTAACAGATTCAATTAATACATTTTTTTTCGTATTAACACTTTGATTAAGATAATCGCATTTTAAGGAATCGGCTAAAGCAAGTATTTCTTGAGTTCGTTGCTTTTTAACCACTTCATTTAAATGACCTTTCATAGAATCTGCTTTTGTTCCTTTTTTACGAGAATATGGGAAAACATGCATAAATGCAAAGTGACATTGCTGGATAAATGCTTTAGCATCATTAAAGTCCTGTTCACTTTCATTCACAAAACCAACAATATAATCGCAGGATATAGCAATGTCATTGATTTGTTGACGAATATTAGTTAACATATCCAAATATTGCGCAGTAGTGTATGGACGATTCATTAATTTTAATTGACTATCGCATCCTGCTTGCAAAGGAATATGTAAATGATGCGCAATATTTGGATACTTTTTCATCACATCCAATAACTGTTGACTAATTTCACTTGATTCTATACTACTTATTCGAAAACGCACCGTTGGATAAGTTTTAGCTAAATAATCCAATACATCAGCTAATGTAACGTTTCCATCGTGGTATCGGCCTGTATGTATACCAGTTAAAATAATTTCTTGATGATTTTTCGCTAACAATTTAGCTTGTTTTTTAATTTCTTCAAAAGATAAACATGTTTCTCTACCGCGAGCATAAGGAATAATACAATATGAACAGAATTGATTGCATCCATCTTGAATTTTTAAATTAGCTCGGGTATGTGTTTGAGAAGTGCCTGCACCTAAATTTTGAAAAGGTGCTTGCGTAAAATTATCTTTAGCGCACAAAAATGAATCATCACTTGCAAATAATTGATGCACCAAAGATACAATATCTTTTTTATGGTTGCTCCCAATGCATAAATCCAATGGTAATTCATTCAATAATTGATTCGTACTGACTTGCACAAAACAACCAACCGCAATTAATTTACTATTAGGGTAATTACGATGCAAACTACGGATTAATTTACGCGTTTTACTTTCCGCAACATTCGTAACAGCACATGTATAAATCAAAATAAAATCCGGGTTATCTTTACTATCAACAAGTTTATATCCTGCTTCAATTAATAAATCCGCACTGGCATTTGCCTCAAAGTTATTAACTTTACATCCCAATGATTCCAATGAAAAACTAAGCATAATCCCCCTTTATTAAATCAATAGCACACAGACTATACATTAACGCTGTTTCAGCTCGCAATATACGAGTACCGAGTGTGACACATTGATATCCTTTATTGATAAATAATTCTACTTCTTTACAATCAAACCCACCTTCTGGGCCAATGGCAAATACAATGTTATCTTCCATCGCTACGTTTTTAATATGGGTACTCTTTTCATTTTCATAGGGAATAAGTCGGGTAAACCCATCAAACACAGGTAATTGTTTGATTGTCATTGGATCATGTAGAATCACTTTACTAGCACGTTTACATTGTTCACATGCTTCATCTAAAATTTTTTGATATCTTTCTTTTTTAAAACTGTTTTCTTTTACCTTTACAACACACCGTTGCGTCATTAATGGAATAATTTCATCCACACCTAACTCCGCAGCTTTCATTAAAGCAAAATCCCATTTATCTTTTTTAATTAAGGCCATTAAGGCGATAACATGGGTTTTCTTTACTTGTTGATTTAAGTGATGAATCGTAAAATAAACATGATTATTTTCAGTTGATATTGCAACATCATCATAATAACCATCAATATCTACGACACGAATTACTTTTCCAACTTTTGCTCTTAAAACACATAAAAGATGATGTGTTTGTTCATCATCCAATGTATATGTTTGATTTAAATTAAATTTTTCTTGAATAGCATTTGCTATTTCCTCTTTTACATTTTCCTTGAATAAAATATTGTTGCATAACACTATTATACAACATCCTTTTTTACGATGTATTATGATACTACTATACTCTAGGTTATAATTTATTCAAATTCGTGATTATATTTATTGATCTGTGGTATTGCATTGGATGTGATTGCATTTTATCTTACCTTTAAATAATTAAAATACCTTATTCAATCGAAGGTACTTATAATTTAATTCTTTTTAACTTTAATAAATATTTCATTCTATCCATAACTATAAAAAGAATGGTGCAACACTGCAAACCATTCTATTTATTTTATATATACTGATCAAATTAATTATCTTGTTCATGAGGAACAAGTGTCACTTTAACTTCAAGGATACGTTTATTATCAACTTTCAATATTTCAATATGCAAATTGTGATAATCATACGTTGTACCAATTTCTGGAATTCCTTCAAAAACATCCGTTAACCATCCAGAAACGGTTACCGAATCAATGTCATCATCATCGTCCAATTCAAGTAATTCAAATAAATGAGAACATTCTTCATTAGCTTTTACAATATAAGTAGTTTCATTGATTTGAGTTATGTTAGTAGTAACAACATCATGTTCATCATAAATATCCCCAACCAATTCTTCCAAAATATCTTCCATTGTAATAATGCCACTAGTCCCACCATATTCATCCATTACAACGGCCATATGAATTTTTGATTGTTGCAATTGCCGTAATAAATTGCTGATTTTAGTGGACTCACTAGTATAAATAACGGGAGTAATTAACCTTTTAATGCACAATTCTTTTTTACTTGTGACGATTGTAAAGAAATCCCGTTCATGAATAACACCAATAATATTATCAATTGTATCTTGATATACCGGAATACGTGAATATGGGTTAGAAGTAAAGACTTCCAAAACATCTTCAAAGTTATCTTCCACATCAATAGCTTTGACATGAATTCTTGGCGTTAAAACTTCTTTTACTTCCAAATCATTAAATTCAATGGCATTGGTAATTAAATCGGATTCATGTTCATCTAAATCCCCTTCATCCGTTGCCTCTTCAACCATCGTGATTAATTCTTCACTGGCATCACCTTCTTCATCACCACCCGGAATTAGATAAGCAATGACTTTTTTTAAACCCGAAAATAATAACGTTAATGGTTTAAAGATGGCCATTAAGAAAGAAATCATCGGTTGCATAAACAATGCAAAGGATTCAGGACGTTCTTTTGCTAAGCTTTTTGGACTTATTTCGCCAAAGATTAAAACAATAATCGTTGTAACCAATGTAGATACAGCCGCACCTTGATCGCCTAAGGATGCAACAAACAATAAAGTCATTAAGGATGATAACCCAATATTGACGATATTATTACCTATTAATACCGCAGATAAGAAATCATCAAATTTATTATCAACGATATCCATGACTTTGCTCGCCTTTTTATTTCCGCTACTCGCAAGATTCTTTACTCGAATTCTATTCAATGAACTGTATGCTGTTTCTGTAGCTGAGAATACAGCAGATAAAACTAAAAGCACAATAACTGCTAATATTGCATTAATATTGGGCCCCGCGTCGGATGACACTTTAACAACACTTCCTTTCTTACTAATAAGTAATGTTAGTTAGTTTAACAAAAGATATGATTTTGTGCAACTTTAGTTGCGTTATAATCATTCCACCTTCTTACAATGAGGCAATAACTACCATGAAAAAGCAGTCAATTGTTATCAATTCACTGCCTTTTTTAACTATTTAATGTAATATAATTCTTCAAATTCATCGATTGGCCACATTGGTCGAGCAATCTTTTTAAATGGAATACGTTCACTGCGTTGAATCGTTGGTCCATCACTTAATGCCATGATGTGATAATCTGTTTCTGGGATTAAATACGTATCTAAATAGCCCATCTTAACAACAACAATATCATAAGCGTGGAACTGTAATCCCGCTGCTTCAAATTGTTCCATGTAACCATATTGTAGATTATGATTTACAACGATAATATCCAACATTGTATCTTTAACACGCACAGTAATGGCTTTACCAACTTTACGTCCATTCTTTCCACCAAATGCTTGTTCTCCAATTTGAACAACTTCAACGGCTAATGGTATACTTTGACTTTGTTCATCTTCATTTACACCCAATTGCAACATCAATTGATCACCAATCGTGCAATCTTTGATTTTATCAAAGCACTTAGCATCATTAATACCAGCAACAAGTATTTTCTTATCACATTTTTGTTTAATTAATTCCCGCAACACAATGGTATTTTCACCATAACCTCCAGCACCACAATTATCACCCGAATCTGTAATTACAACTGTTTTACCGGAATAAGCAATGGCTTTTGCCACCGATATATCCACTTCATCAAAATTTCCACTGAATTGAAATTGGTGACGATGGTTCCAAGCATATTCACTTATTTCACATGCGACTTGATCACAATATTCAATATCATTTTCCGTATTTGGAATCACTATCAC
>CALCFG010000097.1 GCA_937900565.1 uncultured Erysipelotrichaceae bacterium | reverse complement strand
TTTATTTTAGGCTTTGAAGAAAGCTATGGTTATTTAGCCGGAAGTTATGTTCGGGATAAAGATGCAGTCGTTGGCAGTTTATTAATCTGTATCTTATTTGCTTACTATTCTTACCATCATATTAATTTAGTAGATCAACTCAATGCGATCTATGATGAATATGGTTATTGCTACAATACTTTGCATTCATATCAATTCCCTGGAGCATCTGGTTTTACACAAATGCAATCCATAATGGCATCCATTCGACAAAATAAGCCGCTGTTTGATGGATTTAATGTTACTGAAGTATTGGACTATCAATTAGGTATCGATAGCTTACCAAAAAGTAACGTCATAAAATTTGTCTTTGATAATGGTTCCGTTGTTTTAAGACCGAGTGGTACAGAACCTAAACTAAAAGCGTATTTATCGATAATTGCAAAAGATAAAAAAGAAGCTCAATTAGCTGAAGCTAAACTACACAAAATTGTCGATGAATTCATGAAAGCATAATTAATTAAGCGAACTGTCCATTATGTATTGATAGTTCGTTTTTTTATTTGTGATAATTCTGTGAAAAATTTTCAGTTATTTGAAAAAATATGCATATAAATTTTCACTTAATTGTGTCAAACTATATTAATAGGGGAAAAGTATGAGTAGTAAAGTAGTATCCATCGAAGATCCTTCCATTATTATTGATGAAGTGAAAACATATATAAGCAATCCCGAAACGATTGCTTATGTTCAAAAAGCCATTGATTGTGCAGCGGAAGCCCATAAAGGTCAATATCGTAAATCTGGTGAACCATATGTCGTTCACGTTTATTGTGTGGCTTATTATTTGGCACAAATGAAATTAAATCCAACGACTGTTGTTGCAGGGCTACTTCATGATGTTGTTGAAGATACAGGTATTACCAAAGAAGATATTTCCATGCTATTTGGCAATGAGGTGGCTGAATTAGTTGAATCTTTAACGAAAATCAAATCCCTTAAGTTTAAAAATCAAAAAGAATACGAAGCAGAAAACCACCGCAAGATTGTGATTGCTTTAGCCAATGATTTGCGCGTTATTTTAATTAAGTTATGCGATCGTTTACATAATATGCGTACCCTTAAATTTCAACCGGAAGAAAAACAAAAACGCATTGCTAAAGAAACATTGGAAGTTTATGCACCAATTGCGCATCGCTTAGGTATGAGTGAAATAAAAAATGAATTGGAAGATCTTTCCTTCATGTATCTTGATAATGTTGAATACCACCATATCGCTAAATTGGTTGAAAATAAGAAAAGTGAACGAGACGCTCATGTTGCTGAAATGATTGAAGAAATCACAAAAATGCTACGCAAAAAGGGCTTCAAGTTCCGTATTTTTGGTCGCAGTAAGCATTTGTATTCCATTTATAAAAAAATGGTAACAAAAAATAAACGGTTTGATGAAATCTTGGATTTATTAGCCATTCGTATCGTTACGCAAACTGAAACGAATTGCTATGAAATTTTAGGTTATATTCACAGTAAATACCGTCCAATTCCTGGACGTTTAAAAGATTATATTGCTGTTCCAAAACCGAATATGTATCAATCGTTGCATACTACGGTAGTTGGTAAAGGTGGTAAGATTTTTGAAATTCAAATACGAACTGAAGAAATGGATATGGTCGCAGACCGCGGGGTTGCTGCACACTGGTTATATAAAGAAGGTGTCTCATTAGATCCGAAAAAAGAACAAAACAAGTTAGCTAACCAATTACCTTTTATTAAAGATGTACATACATTAAGTAATGAAATGAGTAGTGATGGAGAAGCAGGCCAATTCATGGATACCTTATCTTCTGATTTTTTCTCAACGAATGTTTACGTAATGACGCCGCAAGGAAGAGTTATTGATTTACCACAAGGGTCTACGTGCATTGACTTTGCGTATCGTGTGCATACCGATGTTGGGCATTCGTGTATTGGTGCTACCGTAAATGATGTGATGGTTCCGTTAAATACGGTATTAAAAACAGGGGATGTTATTAACATTAAAACAAGTAAACAAATTGGTGGGCCAAGTGAAGATTGGTTAAAATTTGTTAAGACAAATCAAGCAAAATCAAAAATTAAAAGTTTCTTGCAAAAGAAAGAAGCGGAAGCAAGAAAACAACAAGTTGAACAAGGGGAGCAAATTTTAACCAATGAGTTAAAACGACGCAATTTTGATCCTCAGGATTATATTGATAAGAAAAAAATTGATAGCATTGCTGGTACATTTCAAGTAAATAATTACGAAGAATTAATGTATGGGATTGCCGTTAAATCCATTTCTGTTATTAATGTTATTGAAAAATTAACGAATCAAAAACGTTCTTTGGCTGAATCTAACAATGAAGCGTTAGCAAAAATTATTAATAATACGCGAACAGTTAGTAAACGTAGTGTCAGCAGCAATGGTGTCGTTGTGGAAGGGGTGGATAGTATCATGCTTTCATTAGCTGGCTGTTGTCATCCGGTTTATGGCGATGAAATTGTTGGCTTTATTTCTAAAGGCAATGGTGTTAAGGTTCATCGTAAAGATTGTCCCAATGTTGCGAATGGTAATCGGCTGATATCGGTTTCATGGGAAGAAAATAAGCCTGAACAGAAATATGATGCAACGTTATTAATTCATAGTATGGATCGTAATTTCTTATTAACGGATATTGTTACGGCATTAAGCGCTAATAAAGCAGAAATATCCTTTATTAACATGGCGGTAAATCCCGATAAATTAACTACTACATGTAAAGTAACGATTCGTGTAAGTGATATTAAACATTTAACAATCGTAATGTCCAACTTGAAGAAAATCGATTCTGTATTGGATGTTGTACGCTCATTCGACTAAAATGTTTGATAAACAATTAGAAATATTATAACCCATTGACTGGCGAGGTTGATATTATTGCTCAAGCTAATTAGCAGTGTTGCTAGTGGCAATACAATCATCAAGGCCAGTCTTTTCTTATGGTCAAAACGAATTAGATAATATTCAATTATTACAAATAAGAATGTTAGTCCAAAGGAATGCAACCATTGATTAATAATGTGATTGTCATATGGAATAAAAAATAATGCTAAGCAGAGTAATGGTATGTATTTAATATCTTTAGGTAGGGTTAAATCGTTTGCAAATGTATTAAATAAAAGTTTGGTTAATACCAAGGGAAGTGAATAATACACAAAAGGATTAATTGATTTTAAGCCGGAAATATTTAGGTGAGTTAAAAGGAAAGGAATGCATAAAATAAAGTTAATGATTAATAGAATAAATGTAATGATCTTTACTAAAGTTTTATTCATCATGAACCCATTATATGAAAACATTTGCATCATTCAAGTGAAAAAAGTATTCCAAACCATTGTCAAAATTTCCTTTTTCGCTACAATTGTTGATATAGGAGGAGTTAAACATGGCTGTTACAGTAAATAAAGATGTATGTATCGGATGTGGCGCATGCACAGGTGTATGTCCAACAGGTGCTATCACTTTAGGTGAAGATGGTAAAGCTGAATGCAATCCAGACGTTTGTGTTGATTGCCAAGCTTGCGTTGGAACTTGCCCAGTAGGCGCTATTGAATAATAAAAATTAAGAGTTCAAAACGAACTCTTTTTTATTAAAATTAGCTATTGAGTAATTTGAAGATATTTGATTAAATAGATGCATGCCTTCATAGTTCAAAGGTAAAACAAGCCCATGGTAAGGGCTAGTTCTCAGTTCAATTCTGGGTGAAGGCACCAGTTTACAATTTACAATTCTTAGTAGTCGAGAATTGTTTTTTTTATTGGCTCTGTCACAACAAATGGTTGATTTTTGACGAGAAATAGCGTATAATAAT
>CALCFG010000096.1 GCA_937900565.1 uncultured Erysipelotrichaceae bacterium | reverse complement strand
GGGCATCTTTATCTTTAGTGGCCATTGCCTTCTTTTCAATCTTACCAATTCGATTTTCAACAACCGCTAAATCAGCCAATGCCAATTCGATATTAATGGTTTCAATATCTCGGATTGGATCTACACTACCTTCAACGTGGGTAATATCTCCGTTTTCAAAACAACGTACCACGTGGCAAATAGCATCCACACCCTTAATATTTCCCAAAAATTGGTTTCCTAATCCTTCACCTTTACTGGCACCTTTTACTAATCCAGCAATATCCGTGAATTCAAACGTAGTATAAATCGTGCGTTTCGGATTAAAAATTTCACTTAGGTTATCCAAACGTTTATCCGGTACTTCAACAACGCCAACATTTGGTTGTATTGTCGCAAATGGATAGTTTGCTGCTTCCACTTGTGATTTTGTTATTGCATTAAATAATGTGGATTTACCAACATTTGGTAATCCAACAATTCCAGCAGTTAATGACATGACTCTACCTCAATTCCTATCTATGATATCAAAAAAACTAAGTCAATTCTCATTGACTTAGTCTATATTTTATTATTCTTTGCAACAAGAAACAAATATTGCCTGCGTAAATTCCAATAAATCGAATGGATTTATATTAATTTGTGCACCAATTTTACCTGCCGATACATAAATAAAATCGAATAATTGCGCAGTTTCTTCAATATAAGTTGGAAACATTTTTTTCATTCCTACCGGTGAACATCCCCCACGAATGTATCCAGTTAATGGATACAATTGTTTAACTGGTAGCATTTCTAAACTTTTTTGATTGGCAACTTTAGCACACTTTTTCAAATCCAAATTAGCATTCACAGGAATACAAAAGACGAAGTATTCATGTTTTCCATTGGTAGTAACCAAAGTTTTAAAAACTTGATCAGGATCTTGATGCAATTTCTTTGCCACACTCATTCCATCAATTTCGCCATCATTTTCATAGTAACTGACATCGTAGTTAATTTTTGCTTGAGTAAGCAAACGCATGGCATTTGTTTTATCTTCGTGATTATTTTTCATAATGTACGCTAGAAAAATCAATAATTGCTTCTTGACTTGCCATATTTTGTAAGATTAATTTCCCATAGTTATCCAATGGGCTATCATTTTGGTAATCGGCTTTGGCAAAATAAGATAACCGGTTATCATCAATGAGTTGATGCACAACTTTTGGATTATTACCATACACACCTACACTGTAACCACCATATTCTTTAATCAAACGAAATACTGGAATATCTGTATACCCATCAGCAAAATAAGCCATCCGTGAAAAAGGAATTGGCCGTTTAACCATCGGAATGAATTTATTTAAACTTGCTTCATCACTAATATCCAATACTTGTTTATTAATACGGAATAAGTATTGTGTTTTGGTTGTATAATTGACAACATTTCGTGGCCAAATGGCATTCCCCTGTTCATCATAAATGTAGGAACATGCATAGACTTGTTTAAAATACTTTGCAATTTTAGTGTGGGAAATAATTTCATACAAACCAGATGAAATAACATAATGTTCCAATTCCAAACCAAGTGACGCTGCATATGCGTTCATACGTTGAAACCAACCTTCAACCCCACCAAAGAATTCCACAGCTTGCCCATAACGGTTCAGCCTTTCTTTTGTGATTGGGTTACCGTTATGCAAAGCTAACTCCTTAATCTGTAACATATACGCTAATACCGGATCACATTTATCGGTTGTTGCACGTTTAGTCACCAATTGCCAAAAGTCTGCAGAATCTTGATACCCTAAATCTTGGATTAGATCATATTCTTGCATATCCTTTGGGGATAACGTTTTATCAAAATCGTAAATAAAAGCTACTTTTTTCATTACAATGCCAATAAGTTTAATAATGCTTGCACATATACAGCAATCATTTCTTTTAATTCATTCAATGGTAATTTTTCGTTCACATCATGGATATTATACGCACATCCACCTTCATGTTCCGGACCAAAAGCAATCACATTATGGATGGATTGCGCATATGTCCCGCCACCAATTACCATTGGTTTGGATTCATAATCACCTGTTGTTTCTTGATATGCTTTTAATAAGGCTTGTATAAACGATGAATTCGGATCATAGAATAATGCTGGATTAGCACTGTCAATTGTAATATTAAATTCATCATTACCACATGCTTTTAAAACAGATGCTAATTGTTTGGCGTCATGTTTAACTGGGACACGAATATCAATCGTTCCTTCAATAACATCACCATTTTTATGCATAACCCCAGTAACGCAAGTTAAACTACCATACTCATCCGTGCACGCAATGCCACTATTTTTCCCACTGGTATCTAAACCAAACACACGATTATAATTGGATACAAATGCATCCTTACATCCAATATCACTTAACGCCTGCATTAAGTAACTAATCGCATTAATTCCTAAATTTGGTGTGGAAGCATGTGCAGCTTTTCCAATAACTTCTACTTTCACATTACCATCCACTTCATTAACTGTATAAGCAATAGGATAAGATGCTAACGCTGTGGTGAGACTATCTTTCGTTACTTGGTTACCATTCAATAAGGCATTTACTTTATAACACACTGCATTGGCAACCGTTCCACCATCAATTGCTAAAATTAAATTACTTTTGCCACAATAACTGCCACGAATCAATGGAAAATTAGCATCGGGTGTAAAACCATAATCCACATGCCCACATTGATTGACATAATGGGCAATGCATCGCGAACCAGCTTCTTCATTTAATCCTAAGATTAATCGAATCTTTTTATTAGGATTAGGAACCAATTCTTTCACAATTTTTAATGCCGTTAAACAGGCAATGGCTGGACCCTTATCATCCGTCACCCCACGGCCAATTAAATATTGACCATCATTGACTAACGTTAATGGGTCACTATCCCATCCTTCCCCGCAAGGTACAATATCCAAGTGAGCTAACATTCCAATAGTTTTATCACCTTCACCAAATTCAATATATCCAACTTTATTGTCTAAATTAACGGTTTTAAATCCTTCGTTTTCACCAAAAGACAACGCTTTATTTAAAACATCGCTGCATACTTGTCCAAACGGATGTTGTTTATTGGATTCATCATAATTACTTACGGAATCATAAGTAACAACTTCTTTTATACGGTCAATTGTTTCATCCAACAATTCATCCACTTTTAATTTAATATCCATAAGATTAAATCTCCATTTCTAAAACTATTTCTATTTTAGCGCAAACTTTTTTGAATTGCGACGGTAAGACTACATTAAAAGTAGTACCCAAAAGCACTACTTTGTTTCAATGATGACACTGCCTTGACGCAATACTTGCAATTGATCATCCACTAGCGAAATTATTGTACTTGGAATTCCCAGTTCACACGTTCCTTCCACGACATAATCAACCAGTTGTTGTAATGCCACTTTGACTTGCTCAACTGTACAACAAGCTGGTTGACCCGATATATTGGCACTTGTTAACCAACATGGTCCCACATGTTTAACAACATCCAACATCAATTGATTATTGGGTACCCTTACCGCCAATGTCGCATGATTTAAATCCAATTTTGCTTTACCCACAATGGTTAATCCCCCAGGTAAATATCTCGATAATAAATCAATGTATTGTTCATTGACTTCAATAACATCCAATAACGTTTCAATACTATCTACCACTAATGGTAATGGTTTATTTTCCGGTCGAGATTTCACATTTTTAATCACATGTTCATTGTCTTTAGTAGCTTTCATTAATAAACCATAGACAGTATCGGTTGGCATAGCAATAACTTGATAATGGTTAAGCAATTGAATAATTTGATTTTTATCACTAATTATTTTCATAATTAAATTCCACAATTAAGATACGATCTTTACCATTCATATCTTTTATCACTTTAGCATTGGCTTGCGGTTGCAATTGCTTAACAATTTCCAATAGCCCTTCTTTTTGATCATAACCAATTTCAAAAACACCGTAACCATTTCCTTTTAATAATTGATTCGCATCCTTTAAAACACTTCGATAAAATTGAAATCCGTCTTTACCACCAAACAAGGCCACATGTGGCTCATATTCCACCACACTTTTTTCCATTTGTTCATCACTTGGAATATATGGTGGATTGCACAATAACACATCCACTTTTTTATTAGCTTCAATGATTGGTTTAGCCATATCCCCTTGATAAAATGAAACATTTACGCCTAGTTTTTCTGCGTTTAGCTTCGCAACTTCAAGTGCATCTTCACTAATATCACTGGCAATTAAGTGAACTTTTGGTTCTTCAAGTGCCACACTAATGCCAATTGCACCTGATCCACAACCAACATCTGCCACATCAATTGTTGGCACATTCGAAAACTTATCATCCAATAAAGCTAAGGCATGGGCAACCAACTCTTCTGTTTCAACCCGAGGAATCAATACTCTGGAATCCACAATAAAATCATAGCCATAAAATGGTGTATATCCCAACACATAATCCAACGGTTCACCCTTAAGTAAGCGTTGGAATCCATCATCAAATTCTTGATTGATTGTTGGATCAATTTCCTGCATGTAATTGGCATATAAATTAATGTTATGATGCGAAGCAATTGAATGCATTAATAACATTATTGATTGTTCAGTTGCATCCGTATTTAATGCATCTTTTTTAGCTTGTCGCAAGACTTCTTGATAAGTTGCCACTATTGTTCCTCTAACGCTAATTTTTGACGTTGTTCTTCTTGCAATAAGCCATCAATAACTGCATCCAATTTACCATCCATAATACGATCCAATTGATTGATTGTTAAACCGATACGGTGATCTGTCACACGGTTTTGTGGATAGTTGTAGGTACGAATCTTTTCACTACGATCTCCCGTACCAATCTTACTGCGACGTTCTGCGCCTTCTTTCGCTTCCTTTTCACGCTTCATTTCTTCATAAACACGAGCTTTAATCAAACGCAACGCAGTTTCTCTGTTTTCAATTTGACTACGTCCATCTTGACAGTTAACCGTAATTCCTGTTGGTACGTGGACAATACGTACGGCGGAATCTGTTTTATTGATATGTTGTCCCCCAGCACCAGAAGCTCTGTGTGTTTCAAATGTTAAATCACTTTCAGGAATCTCGAATTCATCATCGTTTAAATCTTCAACGTTTGGATATACCCACACCGTTGCAGTTGAAGTATGAACTCTTCCTTGGGATTCCGTCTTTGGTACACGTTGCACACGATGGGTTCCAGATTCATATTTAAAGTGATGGTATACATCATTTCCTTTAACCAAACAAGAAATTAATGCAAAACCACCCGCTTCGCCTTCACTTTCTTCCAATTGTTGTACTTTCCAACCCATCTTTTCTGCATACATTGTATACATACGATATAAATCACCAGCGAAAATATTACCTTCATCCCCACCGGCACCACCACGAATTTCAATGATGGCATCGCAATCATCTTCCGGATCTTTCGGAATCAATAAGATATGTAATTTTTCTAAAATTGCAGGAATGTTTGCATCTGCATCAGCAATTTCTTCTTTTGCCATTTCCTTAATATCTGGATCATCTTCTTGCAAAAGTGCTAAACCTTCTTCTTTTTGATTGGCATATTTTTGATAAATTTCATACTCATCAACAATAGCTTTAATGCTTGCTTGTTTTTTTGCTAAACGTGCTACTTTTTTTGGATCAGATAATGTTTCCGGATCCATTAATTGATTATTTAAATCTTCATATTCTTGGGCAATAATCGCTGCTTTTTCTACGATTGGATTACTCATAATTTTATTCTATTCCTTTCTGATATCACTCTACTAAAAAATAACCGGTATTAACCTCCGGATTTGTGTGTAATTTTAGCTAATATTTTGTTAATAACAACATATTTTTCTCCATGTTTAGTTTACCACGAAACGAACAAAAGAAGCTAAAAAAGTGGTCATCCATGAACAAATCACGAACAACCACTCAATAAGTTTACGTTTATTTATTGTGCATTAGCCGCTGCATTTGTACCTGCAATACGTCCAAATACAACAATATCCGCAACAGCATTACCACCTAAACGGTTAGCACCATGCACACCACCAGTAACTTCACCAGCAGCATATAAGTTATCAATTGCACCATCCGCACTTAATACTTCAGTTTCAGCATTGATTTTTAATCCGCCCATCGTATGATGCACACCTGGCGCAACTTTGATTGCATAGTAAGGTGCTGTATCTAAAGGTTCAGCAAAACTTGTACGACCAAATTCTGGATCTTCTTTCGCTGCAACATAACCATTCCAAGTTTCTAAAGTTGACGCTAAAGTTGCACCATCAACTTCCATTGCGGCAGCTAATTCTTCAACAGTAGCACCAGTAACTGTTAAACCACGTTTAATGTAGCCTGCGATAACATTACTTGCTTGTGCCATTTTATCATCCACAATTAACCAAGCAAATCCGCCAGGTTGCGATACTTCCGCAGCACTCACTGCATCACGTGTGCCCACTTCATCAAAGAAACGTTTACCTTCACTATTAACTAAGATCGCTCCATCGCCTCTTAACCCTTCTGTAATTAAAGCACTTGTGTCACTATGAACTGTAGGGTGAATTTGAATTTGATCCATATCCACTAAATCAGCACCGATAGCTTTCGCCATCTCAATACCATCACCATCAATACCAGGGGCATTTGTACAAACAAAACCTTTATAGTCTGGACGATATTGCAATACTAAATCCGTATTTTGACTAAATCCACCAGCCGCAATAACAACACTATCCGCTTTAACTGTCAATGTAGAGCCATCGCTTCCCAAAGCTTTTACACCCACAACAGCACCATTATCGTCAGTTAACAATTCATTAGCTGCAAAGTTATAATAAACTTCAACACCTTTTTCTTCTAAGTTACTTACAAAAATTGGTACTAAGTAACTACCTACAGAAACTGTTTTACCTTCTTCGTTGACTGGTCTATGAATACGTTTAACACTAGCACCACCAAAACTACCTACACTTGTTAACGGAGCACCAATGCTATCTAACCATTCAATCGCAGACTCACTGTTTTCACATAATGTTTTAACTAATTCATGGTTGTTAAGGTTTTTACCACCAACCAATGTATCCAATTCATATAATTCCACTGAATCAAAGTAACCTGTTGGATTTGCTAAATATTCATCATATTGCGACTTAACTGTTGCAGTTAAATCAGCCAATTCAGGGTAAGATTCTTGCGCAGTTGCTAATGTTTTTTCAACCCCAGCGTTTTCTTCAAATGTATTTTCATCTTGAGCTTTTGTTTTAGCTGCATTTAAACCACCTGTTGATAAAATTGTATTTCCACCAGCAGTTGCTTGTTTTTCAATTAAAACAACATTTTTACCCGCATCTTTAGCTTCAATTGCAGCACTCATTCCAGCACCACCAGCACCCAATACAACAACATCTGTTTCAATTTCTTTATCTTCAGCCTTTGCAGTGGATTCTTTCGCAACTAAAGTAGTTGGATCAACCCCTGCACTTTCTAAAGCAGCATTTACAGCAGCTTTAAGTGCATCCGAAGTAATTGTTGCACCAGAAATTCCATCAATATTAGTTGATTGTGCTTCCACAATCTTAGCTGGTAAATTTTCAACAGCTCCTAAGCCCGGTCCTTCTTCTTTACTTGCAGTTACTGTAACTGATTCAATGGCATCCGCAGTTAATACCACTTCAACGCTCACTTCATCAGTAAAAGCTTTAGCACTTCCTGTATAAGTTCCAGCTTTGAATCCACTTGTTTCGTTTTTACTTGCACAACCAGAAACAACTAACATCAAAGCCAAAACACCTGATAATAATTTTTTCATAACCTTCTCCCTTGCTATGACTTGATTATATATTAGCATATGAAAATGTCACGAATTTTTCATCTTTTTTTACTTGCATTTTTATCAATTGTGAGCTAATTATGCTTTTTAACAATGAAAGCGGTTAAGATTGCTATAAACAATCTATATTGCACAAGCAAACATGCATTACATTTTAGTAACAACGACGTATTAAACAACCATAAACAAATGCTAACAACATGTTTTGTAAAAAAATATTATTAAATAACGTATAATATTGAAGAAATGAGGTTTTATGAAGATTTCGATTGTTACACCCTGTTATTATAACCAAGATAATTTTCCTATAACTTATCAAACAATAAAAAAAGAAGTATTAGATGTTTGTCAAGATGTTGAGTTTGAATTAATTTTTGTTGATGATGGCAGTCAAGATGCAACTTTGGCTAAATTGCAAGCTGTGCAGTTAATGGACCCTCGTGTCACAGTAGTTAAATTATCACGAAACTTTGGGGAGTTTCGCGCCATTATTGCCGGTATGGAAATCGCCAGTGGCGACGCTGTCGTAGTTATCTCTGCCGATTTACAAGATCCGCCATCATTAATCCCACAAATGATTGAAGAATACCGAAAAGGTGAGAAGGTTGTTTTAGCAGTTCGTGCTAAGCGAGAAGAAAGCGCCCTTAAAAACTGGTTTGCAGACACTTACTATAAATGGGTTCGTCGATTAGTGATTCATGATTATCCAAAACGTGGGTTTGATTTTTTCTTAATTGATCGCCAAGTGAAAGATTTATTGGTGAACATGAAAGAGAAAAACAGTAGTGTTTATATTCAAATTATATGGACTGGTTTTAACCCAAAATGTATTGAATATACCAGGGAACAACGTAAGGAAGGGAAATCAATGTGGACATATAAAAAGCGGTTTGATTTATTCTTGGATACATTTATTATCTTTTCAAGAACACCTATACGTATTATCTCCTTCTTTGGATTCGCTTTATCGTTTATTGGTATTGTAATGGCCATTTACTTTTTATACGATAAGTTATTTAATCATATGCCAGTTCAAGGATGGACATCATTAATGGTAGTTATCCTTCTTGTCTCAGGATTTCAAATGGTAATGTTTGGCATTTTAGGGGAATATATGTGGCGTACGTTGGATGAATCACGTAATCGTCCGTTATATATTGTTGATGAAATTTATAAAAATCCATTGGTAAATAAAAATGAAGAATGTTAACTTAATAGAATTTAAAAGCCATGGAAGCCATAAGGATGGTTTCTTAACAGCCATTGAAAGAGTGACTGGCCTTCCGTTTGACATTAAACGAGTATATACCGTTACCCATACCCAAAATAATAATGTTCGTGGGTTTCATGCACATAAACAATTGCAACAAGTATTTTTTGCACTGCATGGACGTATTGACGTCATGTGTGAAGATCAAGATGGCAACCAAGAACACTATACATTGGATAAACCCAATATTGGATTATATTGTGGGCCTTTAATTTGGCATACATTAACGTATCATAGTGAAGCTGCGTTAATGGTATTAGCATCCAATGGATATAATGAAAGTGATTACTTACGGGATTATGATGAATTTAAAACATACAAGAGGTAAACAATAATGGAAGTTAAAGCAAATATATTAAAACCTGGATTTGAAATGCATAAAGCTGAATATATCCAAGCTGCTAACGAAGTATTGGAAAGCGGTTGGTATGTATTAGGACCGAAAGTTAAACAATTCGAACAAGCATTTGCCAATTATACTAAAGCTAACTATTGTGTGGGTGTAGCCAGTGGATTGGATGCGTTAATTTTAGCCTTTCATGCCTTAAACTTACCCCAAGGCAGTGAAGTGATTGCACCTGCCAACACTTACATTGCTTCCATTATGGGGTTTACTAAAGTTGGATTGGTTCCAAAATTTGTCGAACCAGATTGTTATTACAATTTAGATGCTGCAAAGATTGAAGCTGCCATTAGCGATAAAACAAAAGCAATTTGTGTGGTGCATTTATATGGTCAAATGGCCAATATGGATAAAATCATGGGAATTGCCGATAAATATAATTTAAAAGTAATTGAAGATTGTGCCCAATCCCATGGTGCAACATTAAACGGAAAACATTGCGGTACGTTTGGTGATATCGGTTGTTTTTCTTTTTATCCAACTAAAAATATTGGTGCTTTTGGGGATGCAGGGTGCATTATTACAAATAATCATGAGTATGCGTCACGTATTCAAACACTACGAAATTATGGGTCAAGTAAACATTATTACTTTGATGAAGTCGGATACAATTCACGACTTGATGAATTGCAAGCTGCATTATTATTAGTGCGTTTAAAATATATTGATGAAACTATTAAAAGCCGTCATCATATCGCTTCTCTCTATGATGCGGGCATTCAAAATGAAGCCGTTGTTAAACCGGAAATTTGGTGTGATATCGAAGGTCATGTCTATCATCAATACGTTATACGCGTTAAAAATCGTACACACTTTATGAACTATTTAAAGGACCATGGTATTGGTTCACAAATTCATTATCCTCAACCCCCACATCTTTCCGATGCCTATGCTTATTTAGGCTATCACATTGGGGATTTTCCAATTACCGAATGCTTGGCGGATCAAGTCGTTTCATTACCAATGTACGATGGATTGGATGATGAAAGCATTTATTATGTCTGCGAAACCATCAATCAATATCATCAATAAGCATAACATCTGTGAACCAGGGGCTGTTACGAAATGAAATAATTTCGTAACAGCCTTTTTTAATTTTTCTTTGGCTTGATAAATGTTTCTTCTGG
>CALCFG010000095.1 GCA_937900565.1 uncultured Erysipelotrichaceae bacterium | reverse complement strand
TCACGTAATGCACATTCCATAGGTGATTCATTAGTTTCCACCTTACCACCTAAGCCAACCCACTTATTGGCATTAAGATCATGTACTTTTTTAATCCGATGGAGCATTAAATATGCGCCATCGTTTTCAATATAAATTAATGTTGTTAATTGCATTACAATTGTTCTATACGTGAAGAAATACTTGGAATTAATTGTTGCTTACGACTCATAATCTTGCGATCATATCCTGAATGATCGTCAAAAGAAGTATCAATAATATCACGCATGATATAGCTTAAATCACCCGTAAAGACAAACATTGTGCCATCTGCCAACACATGCGTAAACATCATGACCAATAAATCCAATTGTTCACTTTCCACTTCATCACTCAATACTTTTTTATAATCATTCAAACGGGATTGAATATCTTCAATATCCGAATAGTTTGTTTGACCTACACCAATTTTAAACCGTCCAAAATTATAAATTTTTAAGTCACGTTTCAATAATTCTTTTGGTTCAGCATTACGAATAGAAATGGATGCATACAACATTTCTTTAGCGTAAGCTTCAATATCATCGACACCGGCAATATCAGCTAACCAATGACAAATATCGATATCCAATTGAGTAGTTGTCTTGGATTTAAAATTCATTGTATCACTCAAGATAGCACTCATCATCATCCCGGCCATATTACTGTCAGGCCGGATTTCATGTTCTTGATACAAACAAGCCACAATCGTACAAGTACAACCACAACGTTGATTCCGATAATAAATTGGTTTACTTGTTTCAATATTACCAATATTATGATGGTCAATAATTTCAACTATTTCTCCATCCTCAATATTTTTAATGGTTTGCAACTTACTGGAATGATCGACAAGAATAAATTTTTTCTTGTTATAACCAAATAAATGGAATCGTGAAATACTACCCACTACTTGATTATCATCATTAACAACGGGATACGCTCTAAAGCGCGATTGCGTTACTTTCTTCATTACGTCGGTAACATAATCACTCTCATTATAAAATAAAGGATCTTTCGTCATTAAATACTTAACTTCCACCGCTTCATAAATACAACGTGCCACTTGCATTGAATCCATTTCTGTCTTAATAATGGCAACATTTTTCTTTCGCGCTAAAGATAACACTTCTTCAGATACATAAATGCCCAATGAAATTACAATACATGCCGCATGTTCTTCAATTAAGCGCAATAACATGGCTTCATTATCACTGCAAATACAAATGGAATGTTCAACATCAATGTGTGCTGTCGGATCATTAATAACCGTCACCACATTAACCACACCACTTGGCGAAAAATTTAGTGCATCAACCAGTATTTTTCCCTTTAACGTTTTATTTAATGATTCAACAGTTGTATGTTTCATCAAATCCTTTAATTGTTCATTGGAATACCAATGCATTTTCGCTAAATTACTAGTGGAAACAATTCCTAATAATTCATCATTATCATCTACCACAAACAATGAGCGTGTTTCTGTTTGATCCATTAAACGCCATGCCTCATTCACCAATGTTCCCTCTTTAATCAACACTGGTTTATCTAACGCCAAATCAAACAATTGAGTTCGTGCATCTTGCATTAATAATGGTGCTTCCACATCAAAATAACGGGTTACAAATTTTGTTTCTTCATTCAATGTCCCCAAACGTCTTGCTTGTGCATTTTCACCCAGTTTTTGCTTTAATGCCGCATAAGCAAGCGCAGAGCATATTGAATCCGTATCCGGATTACGATGCCCTATTACATAAATCTTCTCTTTTTCCATGTAGATAATTGTACAAAATAATTAGCTTTTTTCCAACAATCCCAACTTTTTAAAGTATTCATAAAAAAAACAATCATTTTAAGAAAATGATTGCTTTATTTAAAATTACATTTTTTCTGGAGCACTAACACCAATATAATATAAAGCATTTTTCAACACAATTTCACATGCTTGACATAATGCAACACGTTGACTGCTTAATTGCGGATTGCTTGGATCATTCACCTTACATTCATTATAGAATGTGTGGAATAAGCTTGCACAACGTTGAATGTACGTACACATTTTATTTGGTGAACGCGTTAGCGCACAATCTGCTACAACATTTGAGAATTCATTTAAATACTTTAACAATTGAACTTCTTTATCATGCACTAATAAATCGTATGTTGTTGCTTTTTCATAATTGCATGCAGCAATAATTGAGCAAATACGCGCATGCGCATATTGAGCATAGTAAACTGGATTATCACTTGTTTGCGAACGCGCTAATCCCAAATCGAAATCTAAATGCGTATCTAACGCACGGGAAACAAAGAAATAACGGGTTGCATCCACACCAATATCTTCGCATAATTCACGAATTGTTAGGGCATTACCTGTTCGTTTACTCATCTTAACTTCCATGCCATTTTCAACTAAACGAACCATTTGAATAATATCCACTTCTAAACAATCGGGTGCATAACCTAGTGCTTGCAATGCAGCCTTCATACGTGGAATATATCCATGGTGATCCGCTCCCCATAAGTTAACTAACTTCGAATAGCCGCGTTCTAATTTATATACGTGATTGGCAATATCTGGTGTTAAATACGTATACAATCCATTACTTTTCTTTAACACACGATCCTTATCATCACCAAAATCCGTTGATCTAAACCAAATGGCATCGTCTTTTTCGTAAGTTAATCCTTTTTCAGCCATTGTTTCCATAACTTTTTCAACACGACCTTGTTGATAAATACTTAATTCCGAAATCCAAGAATCAAATCCAACTCTGAAATAATCTAAGTCTTTTTCAATACGTTGCATTTCTAAACGTTTACCTTCTGCTTTGAAAAAATCCAATACTTCTTCTTCACTACAATTTACGTATTTATCTCCAACTTCATCACGAATTTTTAACGCTATGGCTTTAACATCTTCGCCATGATACCCATCTTCAGGTAATGTAAATGGTTTTCCATAGCTTTCTAAATAACGGGCAAAAACACTTTTCCCTAAATTATCAATTTGTGCCCCAGCATCATTAACATAATATTCACGACATACATCAAAGCCACTGGCTTTCATAATACGTGTTAAACTATCGCCCCAAGCAGCACCTCTGGCATGTCCTAAATGCAAAATACCGGTAGGATTAGCCGAAACATATTCAACCAATACCTTTTCCCCTTTCCCTGCATTATTTTTACCAAAGTCATTCCCTTGTTCCAAAATTGTATCAATTACATTGGCCAATACATCTTTTTTCATCCAGAAATTAATAAACCCTGGACCAGCAACTTCAACACTGGCAATAATATCAGATTTACTTAATTCTCCAACTAATCCATTGGCAATTTCTTGAGGATTCATATTTAATACTTTTTTCAATCGCATTGCAATGTTTGTGGAATAATCCCCTTTTGTTTTATCTTTAGGAATTTCAACCATTACCATACCCGATTGTGTTTCAATGTGGTACAAAGCATCGATTGCTTGAGAAATACTTTCAATTAATTGTGCTTCAATCGCGTTCATTTTATCTTCCTTTCTTAACTTTTATATCTTAGTTAGTTTAACACAAAAAAAGCATTTCGTTTGCAAGCTTTCATTCAGCAAACGAAATGCGCTATTTTACACTCTTTTCAAAAGGCTCTGTCACAACAAATGGTTGATTTTTGACGAGAAATAGCGTATAATAA
>CALCFG010000094.1 GCA_937900565.1 uncultured Erysipelotrichaceae bacterium | reverse complement strand
GAATGCGTAGATCAAAACATCGATGGAAAAGATTCTTTGGATTCTGCTGGGTTAATTTTAAAAGATCGAGAAACTTTATCTACTGACGGGGCAATTATTTGTGGTGTGTTGATTGATTACAACACTAAAGAGCTAATTGCTGGTCCGGATGTGCAAACCCGTGGCTTTATTTATCTAAAAGATGCCAATGATATAATTACGGAGATTGGTAATATCTTTGTTGGCTGCATTAGTGATCTTGTGGAACAAGAGGCATTTGATAATATGGAAGCACGTCAATTGGCCCGTGATCGTATTTGTAAATATGTCTTTAAAGAAACCGGTAAGCGACCAATGGTTTTACCTAGCATTATTGAAATTAATGGAAAACGGTTAAACGAACGTGGCGAAAAGTAAGAAGAAAGTAACTAAAAAGCAATCCACACCAAGTAATTGGTCGTGGATTTTGCCATTGGTGTTTATTGGCATTGGTGCCATTATTTTCTTACAATCCGGTTTTGTTGGAAGATTTTTAAATCAATTGCTTTCTTTATTGTTTGGACAATGGTTTTTAGTTGTTGTGGGTGTTGTGATGGTGTTTTGTGCATTATCTTTATTTATTAAAAAAGAAAATCCTTTCACATTTGGAACATGCATGGCGTATATCTGTTTGTTACTATGCTTCTTATTAATTTCTTGCATTCCATTTGCAAAAGAGCAATTCACAAATGATGCATTAATTTATTTAACAGAAAACTTTGGCGCCATCTATAGCCAACAAGTTAACAGTTATGGTGGTGTTTTAGGATTGTGTTTGTATGGTGTAACGGTTGCCTTAGTGGGTCAGCAAGGCCTATATATTGTGATAACGATTTTAGCTGTTATCGCCGTTACATTAATGGTATTTAGTCCTTATTGGAAAGCAGTATGGTATAAGTTATCACAAAGTGTGACTTTACCATCGCTTTATGCCAATGAAGAAGATGAAATTGAATTAGAACAACTAAAAACGAAAGAATCTGTCCAACCAATTCAATTAGAAGAAGTAAAGCAAACTAAAGAAAATACTTTAGAAAAACAAGTAACGTATTTAAATCCTAATCTAGATGCTCCTATTAAAAGCATTTACATAGATACCAATGAAGATATAGTTGCTGATAATATTCACCCCGGGGAAAGCAATACGGATGATGTGGATGAAATCAGTGAAGATAAAATGGAAGATATAAGTTTATTAACGGAAACTCCTGCTTCTACAACAAAACAGACATTGGTCGATACAAGAAGTTTCTTTATAGATGCTGATCCTATTGAACCAATTGTTGATGAAATTGAACAGCAGCCACTAATATCTAATAAACCGCTGGTTCAAGATACAGTAGAGTATAGCGCTATTTCCAATAATACGGATTCTATTATGCCTGCTGCTTCTACTACCCAAGTAGCGGATACCCAATTAAATGTACCGAGTAGCAATAGCATTGGTGCAACCATTGCTCGCCTTGCCATTGAAAAAAGAAATCAAGAAAGTGAACGGATAAAACCACCATCTGATGGTCCGTATAAAATCCCGCCACTTACTTTGTTAGAACCTAGTAACTCAATTAAGCGCAGTGATGCGAACATTAGGGCAGCACGTTATAAAGGTACAAAACTTGTCGATGTTTTAAATACATTTGGCATTTCAACGCAATTGGTTGCTACCCATATAGGACCAGCAGTTACTAAATTCGAAGTAAGGCCTGAGGCAAATGTAAAAGTTAGTAAAATTAGTAATTTAAGCGACAATATTAAAATGGAATTGCAGGCACGTCAATTGCGCATTGAAGCTCCGATACCAGGGCATAACGCTGTGGGTGTTGAAATACCAAATGAAGAAAGTACTATCGTTAAAATGAAGGAAGTTATCTTAAGTGAAACAATGCGTAAAGATAATTCTCCAATGTTATTTGCTTTAGGTAAAAACTTGTTTGGTGAACCTGTTTCTGTAAGATTGGATAAGATGCCTCACTTACTTATCGCAGGTGCGACAGGTTCAGGTAAAAGTGTGTGCATGAATGCTATTATCACATCATTGTTGTTACGTGCACATCCTGATCAATTAAAATTATTATTAATTGATCCAAAGAAGGTAGAATTTACACCATATCATGAAATTCCTCATTTAATTGGACCAGTTATCAATGATCCAACCCAAGCCAATACCGCTTTAAAAGCTATTGTTAAAGAAATGGATGATCGCTATAACTTATTTGCATTAGCTGGTGTTCGAAAATTAGATGATTTTAAT
>CALCFG010000093.1 GCA_937900565.1 uncultured Erysipelotrichaceae bacterium | reverse complement strand
GAAAGGAGAGCTATGTACGAAGCTAAGCAAGGTACGCTTTGTATCATACAAGAATGAAATGAAAAAAAGATTATTTGCAATTCCAATGGCTATGCTTTTGGGATTAAGCTTAACAGCTTGTGGCGGTGGCGACACAGCAACAACAGACGCGCCAACAACGGATGGTGAAACATCTACAGAAGCTACAGGAAATGCAGCTAAACCATTGGTATGGTTTAACCGTCAACCTTCAAACAGTACAACTGGTGAATTAGACACAGCTGCGTTGAACTTCAACGATGATACTTACTATGTTGGATTCGATGCTAACCAAGGTGCTGATTTACAAGGTGAAATGATTAAAGCTTATATTGAAGCGAATATCGATGGATTAGATCGTAATGGTGATGGTGTTATCGGTTATGTATTAGCAATTGGTGATATCGGACACAATGATTCAATTGCACGTACTCGTGGTGTTCGTAAAGCATTAGGTACAGCTGTTGAAGCAAATGGTGAAGTTGTTTCTGATCCTGTTGGTACAAATACTGATGGAAGCAGCACAGTTGTAAAAGATGGTACTTTAGAAATTAATGGTACAACTTACACTGTTAGAGAATTGGCTTCTCAAGAAATGAAAAACTCTGCTGGTGCTACATGGGATGCAGCAACTGCTGGTAACGCTATCGGTACTTGGACAGCATCATTTGGCGATCAAATTGATGTAATTGCTAGTAACAACGATGGTATGGGTATGAGTATGTTTAATGCATGGAGTAAAGAAAATAACGTTCCAACATTTGGATATGACGCTAACTCTGACGCAGTTGCAGCAATTGCTGAAGGCTATGGCGGAACAATTAGCCAACACGCTGACGTACAAGCTTACTTAACATTAAGAGTATTACGTAATGCATTGGATGGTGTTGATATTGATACAGGTATCGGTACAGCAGATGATGCTGGTAACGTATTAAGCAGTGATGTTTACAAATATGTACCTGAAGAACGTTCTTACTATGCATTAAACGTTGCGGTAACTGCTGATAACTATCAAGACTTCTTAGATTCAACTGTTACTTATGCTCCGGTAAGCAATCAATTAAGCGCAGATACTCACCCTACTAAAAATGTATGGTTGAACATCTATAATGCTGCTGATAACTTCTTAAGTTCTACTTATCAACCGTTACTACAAAAATATGATGATATTTTGAACTTAAATGTTGAATATATTGGTGGAGATGGTCAAACAGAATCTAATATTACTAACCGTTTAGCTAATCCTGATCAATATGATGCGTTCGCTATCAACATGGTTAAAACAGATAACGCTGCAAGTTATACTTCATTGTTAGGCGAATAATTTAAATTTAAGTTACATTATTAGGGAGAGCAATCTCCCTAATAATTCGTTTTTAGGCAGGAGATTTATGTATGAGTGAAAAGAATAATGAAGCGATCTTGTCAATACGTGGGATGTGTAAATCATTTGGCAGAAACCGGGTGTTAGACCATATTAATTTAGATGTTAAACCTGGAACTGTTATGGGATTGATGGGTGAAAATGGAGCGGGTAAATCAACTATGATGAAGTGTTTATTCGGCTCTTATCAAAAAGATGAAGGTAAAATTTATCTAGAGGGGAAAGAAATTAATTTTACTGGACCGAAAGATGCCTTGGAAAATGGTATCGCCATGGTTCACCAAGAATTAAACCAATGTTTGGAAAGAAACGTTGTCGATAATCTTTTCTTAGGTAGATATCCTGTCAATTCAATGGGCGTTGTCGATGAAGATCGAATGAAGAAAAAAGCCAGTGAATTGTTCAGAAAATTGGGAATGACAGTAAACTTAAGTCAACCAATGCGTACCATGTCAGTATCACAACGGCAAATGTGTGAAATTGCACGTGCCATTTCATACAATTCAAAAGTCATTGTTTTGGATGAACCGACTTCATCATTAACTATTCAAGAAGTGAATAAGTTATTTGAAATGATGCGCATGTTGAAAAAACAAGGCATTGCATTAATTTATATTTCCCATAAAATGGATGAAATTTTTGAAATTTGCGATGAAGTTTCAGTGTTACGTGATGGTAACATGGTTATGACCAAAGCATGCAAAGATACTAATATGAATGAATTGATTGGTGCGATGGTAGGACGTTCATTGGAAAATCGTTTTCCTCCAGTCGATAATACGCCTGGGGAACCAATATTATCTATTCAACACTTAACCACCAAATTTGAACCACATTTACAAGATATCACCTTTGATGTTAGGAAAGGGGAAATCTTTGGATTATATGGTTTAGTCGGTGCGGGTCGTACTGAATTATTGGAAACAATATTTGGTATTCGTACGCGTGCAAGTGGACGTGTTTATTATGATAATAAATTAATGAATTTTAATGACGCTAAACAAGCCATTGAACATGGATTTGCATTGATTACTGAAGAAAGAAAAGCCAATGGGTTATTCTTAAAATGTGATATTAAATTCAATACAACGATTGCAAATTTGGATTCGTATAAAAATGGTGTGTCCTTATCTGATCGTAAAATGATTGATGCTACAAATCGTGAAATTAAAACGATGCGTACAAAATGTATGGGGCATGAAGATGCGATTACCAGTTTGTCCGGTGGGAACCAACAAAAAGTTATTTTTGGTAAATGGTTAGAACGTCATCCTTCTGTTTTTATGATGGATGAACCAACCCGTGGTATTGATGTT
>CALCFG010000092.1 GCA_937900565.1 uncultured Erysipelotrichaceae bacterium | reverse complement strand
GATATTGTTGATAAAACTATTTCAGTGCGTTTGGGAGAAGGTGGGGTTTCTTTCTTGACATACGGTCAGTCTTTAAATGAAATTGTATCAGTTATTGTTATATCAGCAGTATCAACTGTTTTATTTTCTCATTATGCTAAATGGGTTGTTAACAAAGAATACGATAATATAGTGGACAGTGTTAGTAAGTGTGTTAAAGTTTATGTGATTATAATGATTCCAATCACAATACTCACTATTATATGTAATCAAGATATAGTCAAAGTATTTTTTGGCCGTGGAAATTTTTCTGATAGTAGTGTTGTGAATACTTCGCGTGTATTAATTGGCTATGCGATTGGTTTTGCTTTTATTTGTATAAGAAGTGTTTTTTTGAAATGTTTATACGCATTTAAAGATACAAAGCGTACTTTGTGGACAGGTGTTATTGCTATTTCATTAAATATTATTTTAAGTATAACTTTATCACGGATATGTGGAGTCTCTGGTGTAGCGCTAGGAACAAGCGTAGCAATGTTTATTTCTATGATCTTAAACTTTTATTCGTTGAAAAAACATTTGCCAAATTTAAAAATAGAAGGTTTATTTATATGTATGTTTAAGGTTTTTGTAGCATCTATATGTATGACTTTAGTAGCCCTATTTATACGAAAGAATGTTCTACAATTAAATTTGTATTTACGTTTGATAATTATTGGTTGTTTGTCGCTCGGTACATATATGTTATTGATAATTCTTATGAGCAAAAAGCCATTGAAGCATTAAAATTTTATTAATTAGTTTTTGGTTTCTTTGAAATCAAGTAGCAGTTCGTGCCACTAAAACTTTCTAAATTGTGCTAGTTTTGTTTTTACATAATTTTCTTATTTTTATATGGCTTAGTTTGTTTAAGACTTATAGTTTTAATTTGAGTTTTATTATAATATTTTCTGAGTCTAGTCAATCTTTATTATTAGGAGGTGCATTGGCGAACACCTGATTTAAAGTTCCATCTTTGTATTAGAAAATATTTCATAAAATGCATAAATAACAATAGTCTAGTATTTAATACAGTTTAAATATTTAAAATCTTTAATTAAATATATATATTTGGCATGGATTTTTAAGGGAGGCGGACATGAAGTTTAGTATTAAAGATATAAATACAAATATTTTTATTACTGGAGTGGCTGGTTTTATTGGATCTAATTTAGTTTTAGAATTGATGAAATCCACAAGCGATAATCATATTATTGGTATTGATAATATGAATGATTATTATGATGTTGCAATTAAGGAATATCGTTTGCAACAAATTGAAAACAATATTGTTAATGGTAATAAATTTACATTTATTAAAGGCAGTATTGCGGATAAAGAATTAATTAATCAAATATTTGAAACATATAAACCAAATATTGTGGTCAATTTAGCAGCGCAAGCTGGGGTGAGATATTCAATCATTAACCCAGATGCTTATATTGAATCTAATATTATTGGGTTCTATAACATACTTGAAGCATGTCGTCATAATCCAGTGGATCATCTTGTGTATGCAAGTAGTTCAAGTGTTTATGGATCAAATAAGAAAGTTCCGTATAGTACAGACGATATGGTGGATAATCCAGTAAGTTTATATGCTGCAAGTAAGAAAAGTAATGAGTTAATGACTCATGCGTATTCTAAGTTATATAACATCCCAAGTACTGGGTTACGTTTTTTTACTGTTTATGGTCCAGCGGGTAGACCAGATATGGCTTATTTCGGATTTACGAATAAGCTATTAAAAGGTGAAACGATTGAAATTTTTAATTATGGAAATTGCAAACGTGACTTTACGTATATTGATGATATTGTTGAAGGGGTTAAACGTATTATGTTTAAAGCACCTGCAAAGCAAGATGGGGAAGATGGGTTACCTATTCCACCATATGCAATCTATAATATTGGAAATTCAAATCCAGAGAACTTATTAGATTTTGTCACAATATTACAAGAGGAATTAATTCGTGCCAAAGTTTTACCGGAAGATTATGACTTTGAAAGTCATAAAAAGTTAGTACCAATGCAAAAAGGAGACGTTCCAGTTACTTATGCGGATACGAGCAAACTAGAAGAGGATTTTGGCTTTAAACCTTCAACTTCATTACGTGATGGGTTACGTAAATTTGCACAATGGTATAAGGAATTTTATAAGATTTAGTTGTTAAGTAAATAAATCTTATAATATATAACCAAAAAGATAGAACAAATTGTTTCTAATGCGAACAATTTGTTCTATCTTTTGCTTTTTTCTTTGATTGTACTTAAAATATAATGTGTAAATTGTTTCTGAAGAAAACAAAAAGGAGAAGTATGAAAAAGCTATCGTTAGAACTATTAAGCAATATTATGCAACAAAAAAGAAAGAACAATCATTTAACGATGGTTGAACTTGCGAAGCAAACTGGTATTAACCGAACTATGTTAGCTCGTATTGAAAATTTAGATTATGTTCCAACTATTCAACAATTGGAAGTATTATGTGATGCGTTAAACATTGATGTTGTTGACTTATATAGGAATGACATAATTGTAAAAAGAGAGTTTAGTCATAAAGATTATAAAATTGCTGTAGCTGGTACAGGCTATGTTGGATTAAGTATTGCAACATTATTAGCTCAACATAATAAAGTTGTCGCTGTCGATATTATTGAAGAAAAAGTAAACTTAATTAACAATAAGAAATCACCAATCCAAGATGAATATATTGAAGATTATTTGGCTAATAAGGAATTGAATTTATATGCTACGTTAGATACTAACGAAGCATATAAGGATGCAGACTTTGTTGTTATTGCTGCTCCAACAAACTATGATTCCAAGAAAAACTACTTCGATACTAGTGCAGTTGAATCAGTAATTGAAAAAGTATTAGAAGTAAATCCTCAAGCAGTAATGGTGATCAAATCAACTATTCCAGTTGGTTATACCGAAAGTATTCGTAACAAATACAACAACAGTCGTATTATGTTCTCACCAGAATTTTTAAGAGAATCTAAGGCATTATATGACAATTTATACCCATCTCGTATTATTGTGGGAACAGATTTAAATGATGAGTTCTTAGTGGAAAAGGCAAACGAGTTTGCAATATTATTGCAAGAAGGTGCTATCAAAGAAGATATTGATACATTATTTATGGGCTTTACTGAAGCCGAAGCGGTTAAATTGTTTGCCAATACGTATTTGGCGTTACGCGTATCATACTTCAATGAATTGGATACTTATGCGGAATTAAAAGGATTAGATACGCAAAATATTATCAATGGAGTATGTTTAGATCCACGTATTGGCAAACATTATAACAACCCATCCTTCGGATATGGTGGTTATTGTTTACCTAAAGATACAAAACAATTGTTAGCAAATTATGATAAAGTACCACAAAACATGATGAGTGCTATTGTTGAAAGCAACCGTACACGTAAAGATTTCATCGCAAATCGTGTATTAGAATTAACTGGTGCTTATGCAGAAAACAGTGATTATGATACTACTAAAGAAAAAGATGTGGTTGTTGGTGTTTATCGATTAACAATGAAATCGAATAGTGATAACTTTAGACAATCATCCATTCAAGGTGTTATGAAACGTATCAAGGCTAAAGGTGCAACCGTTATTATTTATGAGCCAACCTTGGAAGATGGAACAACATTCTTTGGAAGTAAAGTAGTAAATAATTTAAATAAATTTAAAAAGCAATCTCAAGCTATTATTGCCAATCGTTATGATAGTTGTTTAGATGATGTTGAATCTAAAGTATACACAAGAGATTTATTTAGAAGAGATTAATTATTATATAAGTAATGATTTAATTAATGACGAGTTAATTGAATGTCATTAGAAAAAATACATTTTATAAAATATTAAATATGATTGAACTAGATAGCTATCTAATGGCAATCCAACCACATATTAAAATATAAAAGTACAGATGCAGTTATATAGAGTTTTAATGAAAAATGATACGAAATTACTAAGTAGAGTAAAGGGGATAATAGTGACGAAAATAAAATCAATTAGTCAAATTATAAGGAATGTGTCTTCGTATATAAATAAAAGTTGTGATTATTATCTAAATATGGTAAGTAAAAACTTGATTGAAGTTTTTAAAGATTCTAAGCAATTTTTAAAGTCCCAAATCAAAGCAGATGGGGATAGTTTTTATAGTATAAATCCTTCAATGGAAGGTTATTGTTTTGATTGTGTGTTTATGTCAAAATTAGTCGAAACAAAATGGTTTAAATTCTATCTAGATAATGGATGTTATGAGTATAATGAAATACTTACAATATTAAAGGAATGTTGCCAAATAGAAATCAAGAGTCTAGAAAATAGGTTATCACTAAATATTTTTAC
>CALCFG010000091.1 GCA_937900565.1 uncultured Erysipelotrichaceae bacterium | reverse complement strand
AAAGAAAAATTAAAAAAGGCTGTTACGAAATTTTTTCATTTCGTAACAGCCCCTTTTTAGAAGGGCCGTTTAGTTTAAAGAGAATAAAATATCATCATAAGTTGGTAAGCCATAATATTTTTTACCACTATTTTTTTCGTATTCATCCACAATTTCTCGTACTTGCGCAAGTGCTGGAACTAATGTTTTATGTGCTAAAAATGCACTTTCTTTTGCGTTGGATGAATTATCCATTACCTGTTTTAATTTCCCTCTTAAATCTTCGCTAGCATCATTTAATTGATCAATCCATGTAGCCAGTTGATCGATGCGATGGGTTAAATATTTAGGGACATTTAAATTGGCGGCATAGCTCAAGGTTTCACAATGATCATGATATGATTCAATCATCTTAGGTAAGAAGTGTCGTGTAATCATGTGTAAGGCAGTACGTGCTTCAATTTCCATTGTTTTTTCATATTGCGAGAATAGGATATCCGTCCGTGAAAACATTTCTTTTTGCGTATAGATATGATATTGTTCAAATAATTCAATACTGTCCTTACTTATGAAATATTCAAAACTATCCACACCACTTTTTAAATGTGGTAATCCTCGGCGATGTGCTTCTTCTACCCATTGGCTAGAATAACCATCGCCAGAGAAAAGAATACGAGAATGCTTTGCTAAAATATCCTTGCATAATTCTAAAGCTTTTTTACGAATATCATCAATATATTTGATTCCTTCAAGTTGGGCAGAAAATTCATCCAATTCTTTTGCTAAAGCTGTATTTAATACAGTATTGACCACCGAAGCGCTCATACTACTGCCTAACATACGGAATTCGAATTTATTGCCTGTAAAAGCAATCGGCGATGTGCGATTACGATCGGTGTTGTCTCGTGGAATATAACTTAATGTAGAAACGGGTGGGATAATATAGTTGTTTTCATCCACGGTTTTTGTTTTTCCACTGTGAAGCAAATTATCCAATGTATCTTCTAGGAATTGACCTAAATAAATTGAAATTATGGCTGGAGGTGCTTCCGATGCGCCCAAGCGGTGATCGTTGCCTGCACCACCGGAACTTGCCGCCATACGTAATAATGAAGCGTATTCATCTACTGCTTTAATAAATGCAGATAGAAAGACAAGGAAGCGGATATTTTCAATCGGTTTATCCCCCGGTGTGAATAAATTTTGTCCATCATCACATACAAGCGAATAATTGTTATGTTTACCACTACCATTAATTCCTTTGAAAGGTTTTTCATGCAGTAAACACGTCATACCATGCTTTAATGCTACATTTTTTAAAACAGACATAATGATTTGGTTTTGATCAACAGCAACATTGCATTCGCAAAAGATTGGACAGATTTCAAATTGATTTGGTGCAACTTCATTGTGTTCGGTTTTTGAATAAATACCTAACTTCCATAATTGACGATTGACATCATCCATAAACAATTGCACTTGATTTGGTATGGAGCCAAAGTAATGGTCACCCAGTTCTTGACTTTTTGGTGCTTGTCGTCCGAAAAGAGTGCGTCCGGTAAGCTTTAAGTCCAAACGTTGCTCATAATCTTTGTTTAATATGAGGAAATATTCTTGCTCTAAACCAACTACTGGATGAACAGAACGCACTTGCTTGTCGCCCAATAAATTAACAACGCGAGTTGCTGATTTGTCCAATGCTTCAATACTTCTGAGTAATGGTGCTTTCTTATCTAATGATTCTCCGGTATACGAAACAAATACGCTTGGAATACACAAAACATCGTCTTGAATGAAAGCGTAAGAAGTACAATCCCAATACGTATATCCACGTGCTTCAAATGTTGCGCGTAATCCGCCACTTGGGAAAGATGATGCATCAGGTTCGCCTTTAATTAATGCTTTACCAGAAAAACGTTCAATCGGTAAACCGTTAGTATCTTTATCTAAAAATGCATCATGTTTTTCAGCTGTCGAACCAGTCATAGGTTGAAACCAATGGGTATAGTGAGTACATCCTTTACTAATGGCCCATGTTTTCATGGCATGAGCAATAGCATCGGCACTAAAACGATCCAAGCCTTCTTTTTTATCAGTAGTATTTTTCCAACGATCATAAATTGGTCCTGGC
>CALCFG010000090.1 GCA_937900565.1 uncultured Erysipelotrichaceae bacterium | reverse complement strand
TGTTGGATTTTCTACCAATTGTTTCACTTGTTGTTCATCGATTACATCTTTAATTAATCCTCTCCATTGTAATTCTTCAAAAAAATTCATTTCTATCTCCTTCTTATTCTTTTTTGAAATATCCATAAAAAAAACGCACTTAAACCATCTATTCATAGACGCTTTAAGCGCGGTACCACCATGATTGGTAATTCGACCATTACCCTCTTAACCTTTTAACGCAAGGAATACGGAAAAACTTAATTTCTTGCTAATCAAGGGTAATTCATATTTATTCATTGCATAACTTACATCAACCGTTATGTTGCTATTTGTCCATAATAAATACTACTGTCACTTGATATTATCGCATGTTTTTTGTCGAATTTCGTTGTGTATAAATGTATCCCAATTCTATCGATTTATTTTCAATTGGTTCATCTTTAAGCATTTTTGTCATTAAGCGCATGCTCACTGCGCCTGTATCGTAGCTTGGAAAAGAGACTGCGGATATTTGTGGGCGATACATTGTGTTGTATTTGCTATCGCTCATACAAATAACTTCCACATCTTCTGGTACTCTTAAACCACATTCACGCGCTGCATTGCAAATAGCCATAGCTTGTGAATCTCGATGAGCAATCATTACTGAATGACGCTTTGTTGCTAAATATTCTTTTAAGAATGAGAACGTAGAACGGCAACCTGTAGGGATTTTGATAAATCCATTGTACACCTTACCTACTTCTTCAAACGCTAATGTAGCACCTTGACGCATTTCTTCACTAATTTGTGGATTACGACGGTCCTCTAAAATAATAAAGTCTTTGATACCTTGCGCAGCATATAAACTTGCAACTTCACGAGTTGCAGCCACCATATCCATATAGACACTGGCAATCATATCACCTTCAACTTTACTTCCTACTACCACAATTGGAACGCCATATTTTTGTAAGATTTGATATGATTCTAATTCATTCTTATCATTAAAAATAATGACGCCGTCAACATGAGATTTTAACAAACTCTCCACAACATCATCCAAATCATTCAATCCGGCTGTTGTGGTATGTAAAATAATCGAATAGTGGTAGATTTTGGCTACATCCAATAATCCGTTTAAACTTTGTCCGATATAATTAAAGCCCCCTTCAGGTACAACCAGACCTATATTGGTTGTTTTTTGCAATGCTAAGCCTTGGGCTAATGCATTAGGTTTGTACCCTAACTTTTCAATAGCTGCTTGAACTTTTTTACGCGTTGGTTCTTTGACCACCGTGGAACCATTAATTACACGAGACACGGTTGCTAAAGAAACTCCTGATTCTTTCGCAACATCGTATATCGTTACTCTTTTCATTCCCTCTCCTAGTCTTTCTTCAATGTATCTTTTACGAAATCTGCAAATTTTTGAGTACCGGTTACGGCACCATCTTTTGCTTTTTCAATTACATTTTGTACTTGTTCACTTTGTACAAAATCTTTAATGGCAGCGCCAGATTTACTTAAACCTGCACTGATTTCATCCAATGCTTTGCGTACATCAGGATTTTCATTAATGGATGCTTTACTTTCTTTTACCCATCCTTCAATGCTATTCATTGTATTGTTAAATGCTTCTTTTGCTTTTTCACTGGCATTAACAACATTTTCATTTTCTTTAAGATCATGCAATGTTGATTTTAATTGATCTAATGCTTTTAATGATTTTTCTTTTGCAGTTTCTTTTGCACTTACCACTTTTGGATCATTCACAAAATCTACAACACCTTGTTTCAAATCATCCACACGTTGACCAATGATTTTTACCCAATCTTTACCTTCCCCAGAATTTTCTTGAGCAGGGTTTTCTTTCGATTCATTTGGTTGCGAAAATTCAATGTTAATGGATGTTGCTTCATTAGTATCTACTTTTTCGTCACGGTAAGTACCTTGCGTTAACAATTCAATTTTTTGACGTAATTCTTCAACAGTGCGTTCAATTTCGTCGATAGTTTGTCTTTCTTTTTCATTTGCCATACTATGTTACCTCCGAGTTATGACTTCTTTTTGTTAGCTAGCCCCGCTTTCGTTTCCTCCACAAGATTTATTGCCGAATCATGAGCACCATCTACCGTTTTACTTAATTTAACGATGGTATCGAGCGGTGCTTGCGCTTTATCTAATGATTTTTCAACGAGCTTAATGCTTCCTTTTAATGATTGCATTGTATCAGAACCATCACTTAACAAATTTCCTAAACGAAATAAAGCAATTGCTAAAAATACTAATACAATCACAATAACTATTGGAATCAATTGTTCACTCACGATTTTTAAATCCATCAATAAAGCTTCCATTTATCTCTCCCCTTAATTGATATTATAATTCAAATGAAAATTTTTTCAAACACTATGAATGCGCTTTAATCAATAATCCAAATATTCCAAAGAAAAAACAAAACGCTTATATATTTTACCCATAATTTATGTCGAATGAAAAGAAGAATTCTAACGCAGAATCCTTCTTTCGTTGCTTATTTAATAGCAGTTAACGTTACTTCACCAGCGATTTGAGGCGGTAATGACATTGTCATTACCCCACCAAATTCTACATTCACTGCTAAGCCAACGGACAATTCATCTAAAGATAAGCTTGAATCAGATAGATTTTCTTCACCAATCATAATATCTCCACTGTAATTTTGACCGTCATCCGCCGTAACAGTTATAAATCCATCTTCAATACTAGCAATAGTAGATGTAAATGTTTGTGTTGGAATATCTGTTTCAACTTCCTCACTTGGCTTTGTTGAAATAAATTCCATGGAAACCAATTGAGTAATTTGTGCTGGATCACTTTCATCTAGAATACCAGAATACTGTACATCGATAATATCGCCTTCCATCAATATTACTGCTAAATCATTTAACTTAGCATTTTCAATAATATTTGTTGGAATGATATATTGTTTGCTTGTATCGGTATCTTCTACCAATAACCCTGTTTCATCGTTAGTAATAACTTCTGCTGTGATATAAACAGGTTCACTTTCCTCTTTTTTGTTGCATCCAGTTAATGTTAATAAACTTAAAAATGCACATGCACTCATTAATAATTTTTTAATCATAAATCTAACCTTTCTTAATTTGACATTATTAAGATAACGTATCATGCCAAAAAGTTTCAATAAAAAAGTATTAACAAATGAAATTGCTAATACTTCTATATTTTATATTAATTGAACGCCACCAACGTTACGAATAGCCATTAAATGGGTTGCATCCTCACCAAAAACAGATTTCATCAATTCAATGTAACCATTTAATAAATGCGTCGGTACAAAAGCTTGAATTGTTCCTTCAAATCCACCACCATGGACTCTACAAGCGCCTTCACCATTTAAATAAACATCACTTAAAGCTAACGCCAAAGCCAAGTTTTGTGATTTAACGCTACCTGGTACGGTAACATTTTGTAAATACATATAAGAAGATTGACCACTTTGACGAATTAATTCCAAAACATGATCCATATCTTTGGCTTCCAATGCTTTTTTTAAATCAACAGCCCGTTGATTTTCTTTAAAGAAATGAATAGCACGCAATAGTGCACGATCATTATGGATACTATCCCGAATAGGCTTAATATTATGCACTAATTCACTTAATTCACACTCTCTCAAAACTTCATGACCTAATTCTCTAGCAACAGACTTCATTTCACTAGGAACAGCACCATATTCACCGGATAAATCTGCATGGTCCCCTTTAGTGTTAGTAATCACTAAATGGTAACCTGTTTTTTTGAAATCAAAGTCTACTTTTTCAACAATTGGCTTAGCTGGATCTTTAAAATCAATCGCAGTGAATCCGCCAACACTAATTGCCATTTGATCCATTAATCCACATGGTTTACCAAAGTATTCATTTT
>CALCFG010000089.1 GCA_937900565.1 uncultured Erysipelotrichaceae bacterium | reverse complement strand
ACTTGATTGTGGATTTGTACCAGTACGTAAACCAAATAAATTACCTCGTGAAACTGTAAAAATCAGTTATGATCTTGAATATGGTAGCAATGAATTGCATATGCATGCTGATTCCATCAAACCAGGTCAACGCGTATTAATCGTTGATGATTTATTAGCAACTGGTGGAACCGTTGAAGCTACCGCTAAACTAATCCGTCAAATGGGTGGAGAAGTTGTTGGTGCTGCATTCTTAATTGAATTAACTGATTTAAAGGGTCGTGAATTATTAAAAGACTTGGATGTATTTACTGTACTAAAATATTAATTGTTACGTAATAAATTGATTTCTTACATATAATGGAACGTCAAATCTGACGTTCCTTTTTTGTAAAGTCATTTCTTTATAAATAATTTCGTATCACTATTTTAAATATTCTTAAATCGGTTGGAGGCGTATCTTGATACGTAAATGTTCCATGCTATTGATATAACGCTTTTTCTTATTCTTTTTAAAAGTAGCACTGGTATATGTATAAACTACTACAGGAATCCAATTATAATACGCAAGGGCATAATCAAACAAAGATAAGATGGTGAATAAATCGCAAGGCAACTAAATAGTCGGGTGCATTAACATTCGTTTCACAAAAATTTTTGGTAAGCTTACGAAGCTTTCCTTAATTAAGTAAACGTTTGATTTTATTTGCTGGCTTTTTATAGTTTGGTAAAGACGCCAATAACTTTTTTTAAGGGTGTTAGTGGAGTAAATCAATTAAATTCTATTTCTATTTGTAACTTTAGTAATAGCTAGTTATCTTCCATTGCTATAATTAAATAACTTTTGAAAGAACAATTTAGAGGATGAATCATGGGCTATTATTTACGGAAAGAAAATAAGAAAAAAGGTATCAATTTTGCAAATGTATGAATCTTATTGGGATAAAGAAAAAGACAACTGCGTTTCAAAAGTGTTGAAGCATTCAGATATGATCAAGATCTTATTTGTCTAGCAATTCCTGATCCGATTACTTATTACACCAACTATGTAGCTGAGAAAAACCAAAAGCGTTCATCAGCTTTAGCAGATGAAACACGACCTTGTACTTTTAGTAAACCAGTAGAATATTACTTAGGACATTTTCTAATTCATGGACTTTTAGAAAAAATGAATGTTAAGGAAAAGATTGATATTGTATCCAATTAAACGCACTTTCAATTTAGTATTTATGACATGATTGTTCAACTTGCTTCTTCGTGAATTATTCATCCTTGTCCCTTAGAGAATACGGTAGCTTTAGTATTTCCGCGTCTTTATAACAGTAATTCAATTTCTTTTGATTAAGTACAAGATGGATTATCTTTTATTGGTGAATCGTATAACAAAAACATTGAACAATTTAACCTTCTTACAATAATTTTAATTAAAGAGATTTCAGTAAGATTTCTTATAGCTGTAACAATTTCTATTTAAATGATTCATTCATTCGATAAATCATTCTTTTTGACGCGAGCGGCGTACCTGTAATAATGCAATTGCTGGAGATTGCTTGATCAATTATCTTAGCTTATTCCTATTAAAAGTGTTGGAGACTAACGTTTTTAACAATAAGTCTGATACTAGTGAGTTAATTACTTTTATGCAAGACTTTAGGATTGTTGATAAAGGGGAGGGTACGTTTATTAATTTATCAAGTAATCAAAAGGTTAATGAGTTAATGAAAAAATACTGGATTAACTTACCTAGATGCACTCTATCTAACCGAAAAAGGAGTACTGATAAGTACAGTCTTAAGAATTTATAAATTGTGTGTGTTAAACATACGGTAGTTTTTGGGTATGATTATTATCGGTGTGTATTTTGCCAAGACTTACGGTATTGATAAGGAGTAGTTCCCTCGAATTTTTTAAAAAGACGGATAAAGTAATTGGCATCATCATAACCACATTGATAGGCAATTTGTTCAATACTTTCGCTTTGGTAGCGTAACATTTCCTTGGCTTGGGTTAAGCGTTTGTGTTGAATGTATTGACCAATGGTAGTGCCAAAGAAAGATTTAAATTGACGAATCAGTGTCATTTTATGAATGACAAATTGATTGGCAAGTTCATCTAAGGTGATATTATCCAAGTAGTGAGTATCTAGGTAGCTACGTATAGCTAAAAATTCTTGGAACTTTGGTTGATTGGTTGGAGTCATAGGATTCCAACTTTTTTCCATGAGTTTTGTCATAAGATTGACTAAATATTGGTAGATATGCATATCTTTTAAATAATCATCTGATATTGCTAATTGATAGATGGAAGTTAATAGGTGACTGTAGTCATCAATATTATCTAACTCCAAGACATCAGATCCGCCACGCTGTTTATATTTGTGGTAAAGATTTAATGCATTATGGGCATAGAAGTGCACCCATTGAATGGACCATAATGGATCATTAGTTGCATGAATATAAGGTTGATTGCAATGTATAAATACTGCATTTCCTTTATGTAATGGTGTTGTAATATGTTGGTAAGTAATGCTACCTTGACCATCCAATACAATAAAGAAAAGTAATGAATTTAAGTTTTCGCGTCCACTTTGATGGGGTGATAACGCTTTTAAAGAACCGACTTCTTGTAAGTAAAGTAAATTTTCTTTCGCGAATTCACTTGGGGTATACAGTTTTCGTTGACTGAGGACTTTTTCATTAACAAAAGATGATTCATTTAATTCCATACTACAATTATAAAAATATTTATAAGATTTACAATTAAATCCTTTTAATTATGGGAATATTGCGTGAAATACGTAAATGTTAATTTTATGCTATTTTTAGTCTAGATTGCCCCTAGGCGATATGAATTATGTTTTTTATACTAAAGAATAGATAAAAATAGGAGATATAAAATGAAAAAAGCGTTAATTACAGGAATTACGGGCCAAGATGGGTCTTATTTAGCTGAATTTTTATTAGAAAAAGGTTATGAAGTGCATGGCATTACGCGTCGTGCTTCCATTTCCAATACGGCACGTATTGATCATTTAATTGCCAAAGGTGCCATTACACTACATGATGGGGATCTTACCGATAGTTCAAGTTTGATTCGTATCCTTAACTTAGTACAACCTGACGAAGTTTATAATTTAGCAGCACAATCACACGTGCAAGTAAGTTTTGATGTACCTGAATATTCAGGAGATGTTGATGCTTTAGGTGTATTGCGTATTTTAGAAGCCATTCGTATTTTAGGCTTAACGAAAAAAACGAAATTCTATCAAGCAAGTACAAGTGAATTATATGGTAAGGTAGAAGAAGTACCACAAAAGGAAACCACACCTTTCCATCCATATTCACCATACGCTGTTGCCAAACAATATGGATTCTGGATTACGAAAGAATACCGTGAAGCTTATGATATGTTTGCGGTTAATGGTATTTTGTTTAACCATGAATCGGAACGTCGTGGGGAAAACTTTGTTACCCGTAAAATTACATTAGCTGCAGGAAGAATTGCAGAAGGGTTACAAGATCATTTAGAATTGGGCAATATGGATTCATTGCGCGATTGGGGCTATGCGAAAGATTATGTTGAATGCATGTGGTTAATGTTGCAACATGATCAACCTGAAGATTTTGTTATTGCCACGGGTGTTCAACATACAGTGCGTGATTTTACTGAAAAAGCATTTGCTGCCAATGGCATTACTTTACGTTTTGAAGGTCAAGGATTGGAAGAAAAAGGTTATGATGTGGTTACCGGTAAAATGTTAGTTTGTGTAAATCCAGCATGGTTTAGACCAACGGATGTGGATAATTTATGGGGTGATCCTACGAAAGCAAAAACAGTGCTTGGATGGAATCCACAATCCACAACTTATGAACAATTAGTAGAAATTATGGCTAAACATGACCGGGAATTAGCTAAAAAAGAAAAAGCTAGCTTAGGAAAATAGGTGGTAAATAATATGATGGAAAAAAATGCCAAAATATATGTTGCTGGCCATCGTGGGATGGTTGGTAGTGCCATTGTACGTAGTTTAAATCGTCAGGGATATATGAATATCATTACGCGTACCCATAGTGAATTAGATCTTACTCGTCAAGACGCTGTGGAAGCTTTCTTTGCTCAAGAAAAACCAGATTATGTCTTTTTGGCAGCGGCTAAAGTGGGTGGAATTGTCGCCAATAGTGAAGCGTTGGCAGATTTTATGTATGATAATATGACGCTTGAAATGAACGTGATTCATTCTGCTTGGAAAAATGGTTGTAAAAAACTTGAATTTTTAGGTAGCAGTTGCATTTACCCACGCCTTGCCAAACAACCAATTAAAGAAAGTGAATTGTTAACAGGTAGTTTAGAGCCTACTAATGAAGCATATGCTTTAGCTAAAATTAGTGGTTTAAAATATTGTGAATATTTAAATCGACAATATGGTTGTGATTATATTTCTTTAATGCCTACTAATTTATATGGACCTAATGATAATTACCATCCAACGCATTCTCATGTATTACCTGCGTTAATTCGTCGTTTTCATGAAGCAAAAGAAAATGGTTTAACCAGTGTTACTTGTTGGGGAACAGGCACTCCATTAAGAGAATTTTTATATGTTGATGATTTAGCCGATGCTTGTGTGTTTTGTATGAATCATTACAGTGGTAATGAAACTGTAAATGTTGGTACAGGTAAAGAAATTAGTATTAAAGATTTAACGGAGTTGGTAGCTAAGGTTATTGGCTATCAAGGAGAAATCTGTTGGGATACTTCTAAACCAGATGGAACCCCACGTAAATTATTGGATGTTAGTAAACTTGAATCGTTAGGATTTAAGTATCAAGTGGAATTGGAAGAAGGTATTGAATTGGCTTATCAAGACTTTTTAAATAATCCATATCGGGCGGAACGGTAGGTACATATATGCAAATTGTTTTATTAAGTGGTGGCAGTGGCAAACGGCTATGGCCATTAAGTAATGATGTACGTAGCAAACAATTTTTAAAATTATTCAAACAAGATGATACTTATGAATCAATGGTTCAACGTGTTTATCGACAAATCAGTTCCAATATTGATAACGCTCAAGTCACCATTGCAACGAGTAAAACTCAAGTTTCCACGATTATGAATCAATTAAAAGATAATGTGAATGTCTGTGTGGAACCTTGTCGTAAAGATACATTTCCTGCCATTGCACTGGCGTGTGCCTATTTAAAGGATGTAAAGCATGTGGATGATAGTGAAGTAGTTGTGATTTGCCCAGTGGATCCGTATGTTAATGATGATTATTTTCAAACAGTGCAAGGTTTAGGTAATCTTGCAGCTAAAGAAGGTGTTAACTTAGCTTTAATGGGTATTGAGCCCACTTATCCAAGTGAAAAGTATGGTTATATTATTCCTGAATCTAAAGATAATGTATCCAAAGTTAGTTGCTTTAAAGAAAAACCTACGGAAAGTATCGCTAAAGAGTATATAAGCCAGGGTGCGTTATGGAATGGTGGTGTATTTGCTTTAAAGATTGATCATGTATTGCAACGTGCGCATGAATTGATTGAATTTAGTGATTATTATGATTTATTTAATCGTTACGATACGTTAACTAAAATTTCGTTTGACTATGCTGTTGTGGAGCATGAAAGTGATATTGCTGTAATGCGTT
>CALCFG010000088.1 GCA_937900565.1 uncultured Erysipelotrichaceae bacterium | reverse complement strand
CGCTTTGAAGACGTTACCTTGCATAAAGAATTTGATGCTTGGGAAACAGGTAAAAATGAAAAATATCCCATGCATCGATATGCGATAATGGTTGATAATTTCATTGTCGGTTCCATTGATTTTAGACAAGGGAATGACCCTTGGCTATATTGGGGTGGCCATATTGGGTATAACATCGCTCCAATTTATCGTGGTAATCACTATGCGTATAAAGCATGCGTGGCATTAATTCCTATTATGCATAGTTATGGATTTGATCACGTTTATATTAGTGCTTCACCAGAAAATATAGCCTCCATTAAAACAATTGAACATTTAAATGTTGAATTATTACAGGAGGGTAATGTTGAACCGGGTCATTGGTTAATTCGTCAAGGTGAACCTGTTAAACGAGTTTATTTATGGAAATTTTAAAATTATGGTACCAATGCTTTTGCAAAGGTACCTTTAATTTGAACAATTTTTGTGTTGGTCGTAAAATAAATGGGTGAATAAAATTTTAAAGATAATTACGTCAAGAATATTCTTGACAGCTGTTTTGATACTTTTACAAATAACAGCAATTTCCATTGCTGTTGTCTCCTTAAGTATTGACTCGTCGTTTATATATTTTTTTATTGGCTTTTTAACGATTCTTTTATTACTAAGGGTTGTTAATCAAAATACGATTGATTCGGGTTATAAGATTGCATGGATTCTTGTGTTAACTTGTATTCCTTTATTGGGACCAGTATTATATTTGATATTTGCAAATCGGAAAGTTCCTAAAAATTATCGCATGAATACTGAAAAGACGATTGCTTCATATAAGAAAAATATCGGTGATACAAGTAATTTATTGAATAGTTATGATTGTGATTACATGCGCAATTTCTTTAAATATTTATCCAGTAATTTAGGTAATGGCTTATTTAAAAATACAAAATGTACATATTATGGCGATGGTGAAAAAATGTTTGAACAGTGGTTCAAGGATTTATATTCTGCTAAACACTTTATTTTAT
>CALCFG010000087.1 GCA_937900565.1 uncultured Erysipelotrichaceae bacterium | reverse complement strand
TATTGGCTTGTTGAACAGCCATGTTAATCCAAGCCTCTTTAGCATAGATCAGTGGTCTAATAAATGTCATATCAGCATTGGTTAAATGCATTTTAGGATCAAAAGTTGCAATGCGACCACCATGAATCATGTTTAAAAATAAAGTTTCCACTGCATCATCGCCATGATGAGCAAAAGCAGTTTTGGTTGCATTTACATTTTTTGCTTCTTGGATCATGGCACCTTTTTTTAATTTGGAACATAATGAACAGGAAATGTTACCGGCATTATTTAAATGCATTTTTAATATGTCATAAATTTGTGTTTTGATGTTAACAAAAGGAATATCATTTGTTTTAGCAAATGCTTCGATGGGTTGCATATCCATGCCTCCAAAATTCATATCTAAATGAATTCCAATAATATTAAAAGTTTTAATATGACGTTTAATGCACCATTGTTGATACAGTTTTAAACAATACAATAACACCATACTGTCTTTACCACCCGAAACACCAATAGCAATTAAGTCATGATCGTCAATTAATTGATAGTCTTTATCGGCTTGTTGAATCGCCCCTAAACATTTCTTAATACTCATAAACGTTAAAGATTATACCATGCCATGATATAATCTTAAGCGTTTATGGATAAAGTAATTTTAATTAACAAACCGGCTGGAATGACAAGCTTTGATTGTGTCTTCCAAGTAAAAAAAATTTTAAGAGAAAAAAGTGTGGGTCATACGGGAACATTGGATGTCAATGCGACTGGACTTTTAGTTATTTTATGTGGTAAATACACCAAGTACCTACCATATTGTCAACATAACTTTAAAAAATATATAGCAACTTTACAATTGGGTAATGATACGATCAGCAAAGATATCTGGGGGGAAGTTACCAATACTAAACCCATTGAAAGCGTGTCTGATGATCTATTGGATGCTGCAGTAAAAAATCGCATTGGTAAACAATTGCAAGTACCACCGATGATTTCCAGTAAAAAAATAAATGGACGTAAATTAATGGATTATGCCAATAAAGGCGAGTCAATCGAGATACAAGCAAAACCAATTGAGGTTTATGATGCTGTGTTATTAAAACAAAATCCAATTACAATTGAATTTAACGTTTCCAGTGGAACTTATGTGCGGAATTTATGTGAAGATGTTGCGCATGATTTAAATCAATGCGGGGCCATGAGCAGTTTAGTAAGAACCCAAATTGGTAATGTGACTTTAGATCAAGCAATCTCATTAGATCAATTAACTGTGGATTATCCAGGTGTTGATATTGATAGGGTATTGGATCCTTCCATTGCTTCTTACCCGGTAAAAGATCCAACATTTATTTATCAAGGAAAACGCTTATATCACAAGGGTAATGATTCGCTACTTTTTGTAAC
>CALCFG010000086.1 GCA_937900565.1 uncultured Erysipelotrichaceae bacterium | reverse complement strand
ATTATTATACGCTATTTCTCGTCAAAAATCAACCATTTGTTGTGACAGAGCCTAATTTTAAAAGATTTTTCAATTGGACGTATCGTTTTGCGAATAATTGTTGCATCATTATGATAACTATCCAATAATTTCAATACTTTTGGATCTACTTGCAGATCTTTTTTTAATAACTGGCGATCAATTAATGCTGCCAGATGCATAAACAATCCCATTTGAACATCATTATCCAAGCCATACATTAAACTAAATGAATCCACTATATCTGGTAATACTTCTTTTATTTTAACAATTGAAGCAACTTGTAATGATGTTTGTAAATATGTGTAAACTTTCTTATAGTCACATACATTTCCACTGGTTGGTTCAAAATTTAAAATTCGATCAATATCATCACTGCTATTTTCAAATATTTTTTCAATACTTATAAAAGGAATACCGAATAGTTTGGGGTCATATGTTCCAACAAATGCATGGATATTCCCAGTTTTCTTTAATATAAGTACTTCTTTAATTAATTGATCACGGTTACTTATTGACAATGATACCGTTTTATAACCAAGTTTAGAATATAAATCAATATATGTTTTTAAATGTTGTGCTCCACCTTCACCGGTATGGCACAACGTAATTATAATATTGTTACGTTGATTATCATTTTGAACCACAGAAAAAATTTCTTTAACAGCCATATGAAATACATCATCAATGTTTGTATTCATTGCACATTTACGCGCGATATCAATACCAATTAGGGTGATAGGTAATGCTATATAACGCAATTTAACATTAACAGATTCACTAATAGTATCTAACATTGTTGCAATACTACCCATATCGTAAATAACCAATACCCCCGCTCCTTGGTCTATGGAAAGAATTAGTGACTTGATTTCTTCTAAGGCTAAACTTGTTGAACTACTTAATTCCATATCATAACTGTAAGCATTATGGGCGTGTGTTAAAGCATTGGTTACTTCAGCTAAATTTTTAGCAACTCCACTTCCATGCATTATGTATAGTAATACAGGATTTTTATTGTTTTGATGGCCCTCTACGATAAATAAAGTTAGTAATGCAATCAAGTAATGAATTAAAGCATTACAAAAAATAAT
>CALCFG010000085.1 GCA_937900565.1 uncultured Erysipelotrichaceae bacterium | reverse complement strand
TCTGATACTCCCCTATAAAAAAGGCTATTTATCAACTGTTTGTTGTGACATAGCCAAAGAATTAAAGATATCCTTTTTAAATTATTCATTGATGTTAATTTCAGCTAATCGATCTTCTTGATGATCAATATCATCCAAAACAACGTTTAATTTCTTTTGCAATAAAATAACCGCTTGCTTAATAATGGCTAAGTTACGATTGGCTTTAAAATAGTTTAATTTTGCAATATCGCTTTGCAATGGAGTAGCACTGGGTAAGCTGGCTAAGAATTCATCTTCTGCTTGATGGATAATATCATTGGCTTTGATATTTGCGGATTGTATGATGGATTCTTTTTGCGCGTTGGCACTGGCAAGAATGTTGGTAAATTGATTGGCATGTGATTGCAATTCTTGATACGATTCATTCATTTGATACAATTGGTACTCCAATTCATGAATGCGATCTTCAAGTGATTTGATCTTAGTTTCATATTGCATAATCACACCGCTATTACCAGCTTGTTCATCTTGCTTTGCCATTAATGCTTTACTAATCGCTTCAACTTGTTGCGTTAATGCTTTATTTTCATTAATCAGTTGTTCAAACTTACTTTTTACTTCATCTTTATCGTAACCAAAAGCACTGGTTTTAAAATTTGTTAATTCACTCATGCATCTATTCTAAACTAAAATAATTTAAATTTATTATTTTTTGTACTCACGTTTTCGATTATTACACAAATTATTTATTTTCTTTGTCTAAAAATTATCTTTTAATTTCAGCAATATTTATATTGACACAAAACGCGATAAGTGGTTAACTACTAACGATAACTTTAAGAATAGTACAGAGAGACTATGAAGGAAATATCACCATTAAGAATAGTAAACGATTTTCCCATATGCTTTTTCTGTGCGCATATGGGTTATTTTTTAAAAGGGGAATTATCATGAAAAAAACAAGTTTAGCAAAGAAAATGTTGATTGCCATGTGTTTGGGATTAATTGCAGGGGTTGCATTCTTATTCTTGCGAGAATCTATGATTAGTGGTGGAAACCAAGCAACATGGGATGTGATTAATAATTGGCTGTTTGCTGATATTACTGCTGCAGGTAATGAAAAAGCAGTAGGTATAATTTATATTGTTGGTCAAATCTTTGTGCGTTTATTGCAAGTGGTTATTGTACCGATGGTATTCTGTTCCATTACTTTAGCAATTGCGCGTATGGATGATGCAAAGAAATTAGGTCGTATTGCTGGGAAAACAATGGGATGTTTCTTGTTGGAAAGTGCGTTAGCTTTAACACTTGCTGGTTTAGTGGGATACTTCTTATATTCAAAGGGTGTTTTTTCAGGTGTTAATATTGAAAATTTAGGGGCAACCAGTGGTTCAACGGGTGCCAATCCATTAAAGGTGTTGTTGGATGCTTTTCCAGTAAATATTACTGCAGCTTTTAGTAGCAATGGATCAATATTAGCTGTCGTTGTTTGTGCTGTTGGTAGTGGCTTAGCTATGGGTAAATTAAGTGGTAAAGTGGAAACTGTTAAACGATTCATGGAAGAATTAAGTGAAATTGTTCAAGTTGTATTAAGCTTTATTGTTAATTATATGGCACCTGTGGGAGTATTTGCTTTATTATGGCGTACTTTTGCGGCGTACGGTATTGATTATCTTGTTCCTGCTGTTGCTTATGTTGTTACTACGGTTATCTTATTGTTAGTATTCTTGATTTTTGGTTACGCAATTATTATTGCTATCTTTGGACGCATTAATCCGATTCCATTTGTAAAAAAGATTGCAAAAGTCGCTATCTTTGGTTTTTCAACCAGTAGCTCTGCCGCAACTTTAGGATTGAATCAAAAGACGACGGTTGAAGAGTTGGGTGCTTCCAATGAAATTTCCAGTTTTGTGTTGCCATTGGGTATGACGGTCAATATGAATGGAACAGCAATAATGCAAGTGATTGCCGCTATATTTATCGCGGCTGTGGGTGGTTATGAATTAACATTAGGTTCTATTTTTACCATTGCTATTCTTGCACTTGTTGCTTCAATTGGTACACCTGCTGCACCAGGAGCTGGTGCGGTTATCCTCTTTACTGTATTAACGGGTATGGGATTTGGAAATGATGCTGCGTTAATGGCTTATAGTTTGATCTTGGCAATTAACCGTCCAATTGAAATGCTTGTTACATCGTTAAATGTTGTCGGCGATTCTGCCAGTGCATTAATTGTATCGAAAAGTGAAAATGCATTGGATATGGATACATATAATTCACAAGCAAAATAATTATTCATATACAAATGCTTCATTCATTGTAAGAGTGAAGCATTTTTTATTAAAAAGATATTTTGCAAAATATTTACTGTACATTTAAGGCGTTATGCGGTAAAGTAAATTTGCTTAAATAAGCTTCAGGGTTGAGTGTAATTCTCTACTGGCGGTATACTCCGCGACCCCACTTATGTGGGCTGAATCGGTGAAACTCCGATAGCAACGGTAAAAGTCCGGATGAAAGAAGAAATCGATACATATCTTTCGTGCTTGAAACTTGTTCAAAGCACGTTTTTTATTAAAAAAACGTTAATTGAATGAAAGAAGGAAGAAAAAATGAAAAACAAAAGTGTAAAAGTGATGGTGTTTATGGCATTGTTTGGCGCAATTGCAACAGTGTTGATGTTATTTGAATTTCCAATTCCATTTGTACCGGTATTTATTAAATTTGACTTTTCGGATATGCCAATTATCATTGCTGGTTTTATGTATGGTCCATTGGCAGCATTTGGTTCAGCTAGCGTTAAAATTTTATTGAATTTATTGTTAAATGGAACAGATACGATGTTTATTGGGGAATTAAGTAATTTTGTATTAACATTAATCTACGCTTTACCAGCAAGTATTATTTACCAAAAAGTTAAAAATAAAAAAGTTGCGGAAAAGGGATTGATTGTTAGTATATTGGCAGTGTCGATTTGTGCCGTATTATCCAATTTATTTATAATGTTTCCACTCTATGGTTCGTTAATGGGATTATCAATGGATACCATTGTTGGCATGGCAAGTGCGGTTAATCCATTGGTATCCAATGCAATGACGATGATGATTTTTGCGATATTGCCATTTAATTTATTTAAGTATACTGTGGAATCTTTGCTTGTTTTAGTCGTTTATAAACGGATTTCGCATCTTTTGAAAGGCTATGTCACAACAAACAGTTGATAAATAGCCATTTTTATAGGGGAGTAT
>CALCFG010000084.1 GCA_937900565.1 uncultured Erysipelotrichaceae bacterium | reverse complement strand
GACATATATTAAAGAAAACAATCACATTGACATTATATTTTTGATAATTTATTGCTTTATTCAATAACACAATTGCTATTTTAGTTTTATTAACAAGATTAAAATCTCCGTGAGGAATTGCAAATCCATACACGTTATCACAAGAAGATATTTGCTCGCGTTTTATAATGCTCGATTGATAATCTTCTTGAACAATACCATCACGTATCAAATCATCTATAACATATTTGAATATTGTTTCTTTATCTTCATTAAATGAATCATACAAATACTTTTCATCGATATAATTATTCAAATAATGATAATTAGTGCTATATGTGTTTTTTGAATTTAATACTAAATCTTGATAGAAACTCATTATATTTTTTACATCAGTATTTGAAATAATTGGAGATACTCTAACAACTGGAATATCGATATTTTTAATATCAGCTGTTGAAATGACAAAATCTACAGAATCAAGTTTTACACTTGATACACGATCAATATCAATTGTTTCAATTACATTGTATAGTGGTAATAAATCTCTGATTTTATTTGTAATCAGTCGGGAGATTACTAACCCATGCGGGCAAACAACTAAAATGTTCTTAATTTGCTTCTGGTTTTCAATAATATTTTGTATATGAACTAATAGAAATCCGATTTCATCATCAGTTACTTCAATCTTTAAATCATCTTTAAAATTTTCCATTACAAGTTGAAGTAAATTAAATAAAACAGGAAACTCTTGTTTAATGTTATCCAACAAACTATTCTTTATTAGAATATTGTGTCGCATACGGTAAACCATTGCATTAAAATGCGTTAACAAGTTCAATACATAATCATCATCTAAATTAAGTTTGATATCGAGTATTTTTTCAATCTTACTAAGGAATATCCCATACATGTAGCGATCTGTATCGCTTGTCTTATCAATATTCGATATTTGAAATCTATCTGCCCTTAGATAATTTGCTAAAAAATCCGTATCAGAATCATTGAATTTGATTTGCAATTCCAGCTCCACACATTGCAATAATTGTTTTGCCAACAGATTATTTGCTAAATTCTTAATTTGATCATATTGAAGTAATTCACCATTGTTTTCAATGTGATTACCATTACTAACTTGACTAATCAACGTGACGATAACATTTGTTATATGATCAACATAATGCTCAGCAATTGTTAATTGCAACATTGAAATATAATCATTAACAATTTTTTGAGCCAATTCAACAACTTCACTTGAGTAAACATTATTCATGTACATATTATTATTCTCAAGTTCATCATTTAAGTTGATTAGTAAAGTAACCAATTCCGATGTACTTGTAAATTCAAAAGAAGCAAACTTTTTATTAATACATATTTGATAGCTTCCAAAACCATTAAGACGACTATTAATATTATTAATATCATTTCTGATAGTACTCGTTGAAACATAGTATTCATCAGCAAAACTTTCAATATCGATTGTTTCTCGATTAACTAGTATTCGATTAATTAATTCAAAACGCCGATTTAACATTGAAAAATCATCATTTTCAACTTCAACTGCTGTTGAATCTGAATGATCATTAATCTTAACAATCTTTATGCCTACAGCAGGAATCTTAACTATTTGAAGATTATAGTTTGCAAGAATAGATGAAATATTATTTAGATAAGTATACACACTCCTACTTGAAACACCTAAGATCTTAGAATAATCATTTGCAGTCATTATTCCGCGCTGCTTTAATAAAATATCAAGTAATTGTTGTTCCTTATCTTTCATTGCTAAATTTCCTTCTCAAACTCTAAAACAGTATTTACTAATCCATCAAGGTTTTGATTAACAATATCTTCCTCTCTAAACAAACCGTGGCATGTACCTATATAGTCATATCCACCTTCAAAATGTTTGGCAACATTTCCTTTATTTACTCCACCTACAGCCATTAGCGGAATATTGCCTAATGGTTCTTTTGCTTTTTTAGCATAAGATGTACTTAATTCATTTGCAGGGAATACTTTAATAATGTCTGCCCCATATGTAAATTGAGTAAAGATTTCAGTTGGTGTAAATGCGCTAGGTATGGCTAAAGCTTTATGATTATGTGCATAATCAATCATTTCCTTTGAATATCCATTAGGTGCAAGCACAAATTTAACACCATACTCTAAAACCTTCTTTAATTCATCAAAAGTTTTAACAGTACCTGCACCAATTTCAAGAACGTCTCCAAATTCTTGAATAATCTTCTCGATTATTTCATAAGCATTATCTGTATTCAAAGTAATTTCAACATTTCTTACTGTTTTACTTTTACATAAAGCCAAGCATACAGTTCTGATTTGCTCATAAGAGTAACCTCGAAGAATAGTTACAACTTTACCATTCATAATTTTTCCTCCGTGATTTCATCATATCGACAATTCATTAACAATTCAGAAATTCTTTTTCAACAATAAATTGTAATCTATTTGAAAGTACATTCTAAAAACTTATATGTCACATTTTCTAAAGTCCAGGCATGATTAATATCTTTTTCCCTTATTTCTACAGCCACTTCTACATCATGCTTACAGTTTAGTTTAACTATTGATAATAAATGTTGTGCCAATGATTCATTGATAAATCCACGATCAAAACTCATATGATTATCACCATAATCAGAATCATCTTTATCTAGAATAGCGTTAGCAAAATGAAACTTATAGATATATTTAGATAACTTTTTGATACTTTCGTCAAAATCATCTTCATTTAAAGCAAAATGTGCTGTATCAAAAGTAATAATGTAATTATTTTCATCATACCCCAGTGCTTCTAGTCGATTAATCATACGCAAAGTAAAATCTAATGAACCAATTACATTTTTTTTATGTGCATATTGATCTAATGGTTCAATAGCTAATTTAATTTTTAATTGATTATCTTTAATAAATTCGAAAATCTCTTTTAATGAGTTAATAAAAATATCCAATCCTTTAAGCATGTTTTGATTATTGGTTCCTGATGCAATCCCTAAATAATCAGCATTACTTTTACTAGCAATCATTAATGCGTCTTTAACAATTGCAATTGCTTTATCAGATGTCCCGTCACTTAATGATAGATTTGCTCTTGATATATCCCCTGTAACATAATATTCCAAAGAAACATGACCTTTGTTGTGGTTTAAATAATCAATTGTTTCTTCATCAGAAATAAGTCTTGTCTCAATAGCCTCATATCTTTTTGATTCAATGATTCTTTTTATTGTTTCCAAATGATTCTTTGGATTTTTAGTATATGGATCTAAGACATTCGACAAAATTATAGATTTTTTTAATCTCATGTTGATACCTCCATCATTAGAATAAGACATTGATTTTCATCAATTATAAACATAACTTCAAAATATTCTTGAAAACTTGATTTAAGAAAAATTTTAATATTTATTAAAATTAAGATATGGAAATTAAATTAATTGTAAGTGACTTGGATGGAACATTATTAACTAACAAAAAAACTATTTCAGAATATAACAAACAAATGATTCGTACAGTTAAAGAAAAAGGTATCAAATTCTGTATTGCCAGTGGTCGACCGTATAAATCAATACAACAAATTATTAATAAAAATAGACTTGATGACCTTGTTGATTATATTATTGGCTACAACGGTTATATCTTATTGGATATAGATAAAAACTATTCATTTACTGAAGAAAAATTATCTGTTGATGAAATTGAAGAAATTATTGCCATAACACGAAATGATAATTTCAATGTAATCCAATACGACGGGGATGAACTTTATGCGTTATATGAAGATAATGTTACAAAAAGAATTGAAACTTATAAGCCTTGTAAGTGTCATATAATTGGCGTTGATTTTTTTAATAAACCGTTAGAAAAAATTTTGATCACTAATGACATTTCTATACTTAATCAATTCTATCAAAGGCATAAAATGGATAACAAATCTTACAAAATGGTTAAAGGTAATACGGATTTAATAGAGTTTATGAAAAATAATATTTCTAAAGGAAAAACTTTATTAAAGTTACTAGAGTACTCAGGAATAAATAGTAATCAAGTACTTGCCTTTGGTGATCAAGATAATGACTTAGAATTGTTAGATAGCATAAAATATTCGGTAGCAATGGGAAATAGCGAGCAACATATCAAGGATGTTTGTTGGTCTACTTGTTTGACAAACGAAGAAAATGGTGTGGGGAGTTTTATAGATGAGTTTATTATTGAAAGCAAATAAGATTTTAAGTGTTAAGTGTGAAAGAGCTTATGCTGTGCAACACATGAAATTAAATGATACAGATTTTATGATTTATGCAAGCGAAGCTCGCCCAAATGAACCCGGAATATGCATTGCTTATGACATAAATAATTTGTCTAAAGAATATAAAATTTGGGATAACGTTGGTGGTTGCATGGGCTTTGTAGCAGATCCATTTAATAAAAATGCATTTTATGCCGTACAAGAATTTTATTTAAAAGAAGTTCCTTCAAAGGCTAAAGTGGTACATGTAGCATTTGATAATGAAAAATTTACGGTAAGTGATTATTTAAGTTTACCTTTGGTTCATCGCATTGGCGTTTTAGGTAAATACCTAATTTGTTGTACTGTTTCAAAATATAAAGCAAATAAAGACGATTGGTCAAATCCTGGTGAAGTGCTTGCATTTGATTTAACTAATTGCAACAATAAACAAATTATTATCGCAAATAACCTTTATCGGAACCATGGATTTTATCAAACTAGGGAAGCTATTTATATTGGTAGTGATAACGGATTGTTTAAATTAACATTAGAAAACGATAATTTCTCATTAGTAAAACTATTATCAGGAAAAATTGGCGATGTTTGTGTTTGTGATATTGATATGGATGGACAGAATGAATTGATTACCATTAAAGAAATGCATGGTAATTGTATTGATGTTTATCATATAAATAACGGAACTTACTGGAAACAATATAGTTTCACCGAAAACATTGAATTCGTTCATGCTTTTACAAAAGGTGAAATTAATAAGAAAAATGTGGTATTTATTGGTGTCCGTAAAGGCAATGCAAACACTTTATTATTGCAACATGATTATGATGGATATCATATGAATAGTCTTGATGAATCAGTTGGCGCTGCTAACCTTTCATTCGTTAATATCAATAATAAAAACTATTTAGGTGCTGCAAATCATACCTTAAGCGAATTTGCACTATATGATCTTAAAATGAATGAATAGAAATAAACCTTCGTTTTGCATAATAATTAAACGAAGGTTTTTCTTTATTTTTTTATTTGGACTATATCCTTACTTCAAGTAAAATAGTAAAAAAGTAAGGAGAACTTTTAATGGAAAGAAATTATCCAAAAATAATCATAAGTGAACAAGGTGAACAATGGCTCGATAAGGGGCAAATGTGGATGTATGCCAATAATTTAGAACGAATGGATAAGAATATTCAAAACGGTGAACCAGTGGATATTTTAACCACATGCGGAAGATTTTTAGGGCGCGGGTTATGTTCATTAAAATCGCATATTACGGTACGAATTTTATCTAAAGACAAAGATGAATTGATCGATCGTAACTTTTTTAAACAACGTATTCAATTTGCTTTGGATTTTCGAAAAACTATAGAAGCTGACAATCTTAGTAATTGTCGTTTGATCTTTGGCGAGGCAGATGAATTACCTGGATTAACGGTTGATCGCTATAATGATATTTTAGTGAGTCAAATTAGTACCTTTGGCATGGAACAAATTAAAGATATGTTATATGCGGTTTTACTTGAAGTAATGAATGAAAATAACATTGATATTAAAGGTATCTATGAACGCAATGATATTGCCATTCGTACTAAAGAAGGATTGGATCAATATAAAGGATTTTATGGGAATGTTGATTTACCGACCAAAACTATCATTAATGAAAATGGATTGTTGTTAAATGTAGATATTGAAAATGGTCAAAAGACTGGTTATTTTTTAGACCAAAAATCCAATCGATATTTACTACGTAGAATAAGTAAAGGTAAACGAATTGTTGATTGTTTTTCACATACTGGTGGTTTTGCTTTAAATGCTGCGTTGGGAGATGCCAAAGAAGTAGTTTCTGTCGATGTGAGTAAAACCGCTTTAGATCAGGGTTATCAAAATGCATGTTTAAATCACTTAGAAAATAAAATAACATTTGTTCAAGCAGATGTATTTGATTATTTAGATGCGTTAGAAAAAGGACGTTTTGACATTATAGTTCTCGATCCTCCGGCATTTACTAAAAGTCGTAAAACGATCAATAATGCCTATGCAGGGTATAAAAACATAAACTTAAAAGCAATGAAAGCATTAACCAAAGGTGGTTATTTAATAACATGTTCATGCTCGCGCTTTATGGAAACAGGCAATTTTGAAAAGATGTTACGTGAAGCTGCACATGAAGCCAATGTTACATTAAAACAAGTCTCAGTTACTCAACAAAATGGTGACCATCCGATTCTTTGGACGATGGAAGAAACTTCTTATTTAAAATTTTATATATTCCAAATCATTTAACATTTAAAATATCGAAGTGATTTACGATGATCACTTCGATATTTTTTATATTA
>CALCFG010000083.1 GCA_937900565.1 uncultured Erysipelotrichaceae bacterium | reverse complement strand
GCTTTGTTTAAGTTAGCGGAATTAAAAATACGTAAAGTGGATCCGTTTGAAAAATCACCGGCATGGTTAACATTATTGGAATGGTTAGTTGAATCGTTGGATAATATGGCCGTTACCAATGTGGGTAAAGGGTATGCCCAACTTATGTGTCCGTATTTAATTTCTATATCCGTATATATTTTTACAAGTAATATTTTGGGATTGTTTTCAATTCCGAGTCCCACTTCGAATTACTCCGTTACATTAACATTAGCTTTCTTTACGTGGGTATTTCAACAAGTGGCTGCCATTAAACATGGTGGAATTAAGTCTTATTTGCATGGCTTCTTAGAACCGATTCCATTATTTTTACCAATGAATATCATTGGTAAGTTCTCTTCATTAATGTCCATGTCATTGCGTTTGTTTGGTAACATTTTGGCAGGTGGCGTCATGATGAGTTTGATTTATGCATTTACAGATGTGGTAAGTAATATATTGGTTCCGTTTAATTTTGTTGGACCTTTGATTGCCCCAGTATTCCATGCATATTTTGATGTGTTTAGTGGATTTATCCAAACATTAATATTTATTACATTAACAGTTGTACTAGTCGGTAATGAATTACCAGATGAAGTAAAACAATAGATTTTCATAATAAGGAGGTTAAAAAGAATTATGGATATCGCAAGAGGTTTAGTTGCTATTGGTGCTGGTTTAGCGATTTGTGCTGGTATGTTTACCGGTATTGGTGAAGGGTATGCAGCAGGCAAAGCAGTCGAAGCTGTGGGCCGTAATCCAGAGGCTGAAAGTAAAATTCGTTCAACGATGATCTTAGGTATCGCTTTAAGTGAAACAGTTGCTATCTATGGTATGTTGATTGCCTTCATTTTAATTTTTGTATTCAAATAATCGAACTAAGTATTATTTAATCAAAGAAATGGAGGATTAGTGATGATTAATATTGATATTGTTGGTCAGCTATTTCCAAATATCACAACAGTTATTGTTCAATTGTGTTCGACCATTGTATTGTTTTTAGCGGCAAAAAAGTTTTTGTATGTGCCGGTAAAAGCGATGGTAAATAAACGAGCACAGGCATCACAAAATGATTTGATTCAAGCAAAACAAGCCAAAGAGAGTGCATTAAAAGATAAAGAGACAGCAAAAGCTTACTTACAAACAAGCATTGACCGTGCCAATCAAATTGTCGATAATGCCACCATTGATGCAAATAAGCAAAAGCAAATGATTTTAGAACAAGCTAAAGCACAAGCGGCATCAACAATAGCCAGTGCCAATGCCACCATTGCTGCCAATAAATTGGCAATGTTGGATGATTTGCAAGATGAAATGGTTGATATTGCATTGGCTGCCAGTGAAAAATTATTGAAAGATAAAGTTGATGAAAAGCATGATCGGGCATTAGTGGATGCATTTGTAAAGGATATGCGACATGAATAAGATTGCTTTGGCGTATGCCAGTGCGTTGTTATCATTAGCGCAAGCGAATGATAACCAACAAGCCTTTATGGATCAATTGAACGCTTTGATTACTTGCTTTAGTGAAGAAACAATTAAAGCGTTTGATAGCGTAGAATTTGGCAAAGAGGCACAAAAGCAAGTAATTAAGGAAGTCTGCCAAGACTTTCATCCATACATTATTAATTTCTTATGTGTATTGGTGGATAATCAACGTATGCATTATTTGCCATGCATTGTGCAGGCTTATCAAACATTATTGGATCAAGCATTAGGTATTGTGCGTGGTGAATGCATATCTGCACATGATCTTGGGCAAGAACAAATGAATCAATTGAGTCAAGCGTTAAGTCAACAATTGAATAAAACAGTTGTTTTAACAAATAATATTGATCGTTCATTAATTGCAGGTTTTAAAGTAATCATTAATGGAAAAATTTATGATTATACTTTAAATTCGCAATTGAATGAAATGCGTCAACAATTAAAGAAAGGGGTATCGCGATGAGTGATGAAATTAAACCTCAAGAAATAGCTGCACTGTTAAAAGAAAGAATTGCCACTTACCAAAATAGTGTGGTATCCAAAGATAGTGGACGAGTTTTAACGGTCGGTGATGGCATTGTTCTTATCCAAGGATTAGAAGATGCCATGATGAGTGAATTATTAAAATTTGATAATGGTGTTATGGCCATGGTAATGAACCTAGAAGCGGAACATGTTGGGGCCGTTATTTTGGGTGATGATACCTTAATTAAAGAAGGAGACAATGTTTATCGTACGAAAAACATTGTGCAAGTGCCAGTCGGTGATGGATTGTTGGGACGTGTTGTCGATGCGTTAGGTAATCCAATTGATGGAGGGGGTAAAATTTTAAATGATGGATATGCTCCTATTGAAAAAGTTGCCCCGGGCGTTATGGCCAGACAAAGTGTAAAACAACCATTGATGACTGGATTAAAAGTTATTGATAGTATGATTCCAATTGGTAAAGGCCAACGGGAATTGATTATTGGTGACCGTCAAACTGGTAAATCTGCCTTAGCAGTGGATACGATTTTGAATCAAAAAGGTAAAAACGTAAAATGTATTTATGTTGCCATTGGTCAAAAAGCTTCCACGGTTGCTGCGTTGGTAGAAAAATTAAAACAAGAAGATGCGTTGAGTTACACTGTGGTAGTTAATGCATCAGCTGCGCAAAGCGCAACTTTACAATACATTGCGCCTTATTCTGGTTGTGCAATGGGTGAATATTGGATGGATAAAGGGGAAGATGTATTAATTGTTTACGATGATTTAAGTAAACATGCCGTGGCTTACCGTACATTATCCTTGTTATTACGTCGTCCACCTGGACGTGAAGCTTATCCAGGGGATGTATTCTATTTGCATTCCCGTTTATTGGAAAGAGCGGCCAAATTAAGTGATGAATTGGGTGGTGGTAGTTTAACTGCGTTGCCAATTATCGAAACTCAAGCTGGGGATATTTCAGCTTATATTCCAACTAACGTTATCTCGATTACCGATGGACAAATTTTCTTACAAACGGAATTGTTTAATTCGGGTATAAGACCAGCGGTTGATAGTGGATTAAGTGTATCGCGGGTAGGAAGCAGTGCACAAACAAAAGCAATGAAAGCTGTGAGTAAAACATTAAAGGCTGACTTGGCACAATATCATGAATTGCAAAGCTTTACACAATTTGGTTCGGATTTAGATAATGCAACCAAAAAAGCCATTGCGAAAGGTGCGATGCTGACGCAATTATTGAAACAGCCGCAATATGCACCATTCTCACAAAGCCAACAAGTGGTTTCGTTGTATGCTGCAATTCATGGCTATTTTGATGATATTGATCCGCTTGAAGTTGGTAGTGTTGAATCTAAGTTACAATCTTACATGGCAAGTAATTATGCAGATTTAATGCAAACAATCGAAGTTAAATGTGCCTTGGATGATGATTTAAATCATCAATTGGATGAAGCATTAAACCAATTCAAATCTGCATATTCCAATGTAACGGAGTAGCTTATGGCAGGAAATTTATCGAGTATTAAACAAAGAATACGTTCAATTCAATCAACTCGAAAAACGACAAAAGCAATGGAAGTTGTTGCCAATGCGAAATTAGCAAAAGCTAAGAAAGAAGCAGGAAAAAGTAGTGATTATACCAATGCTTTAATTGAAATTAGTAACATTGTTTTAAGTGGGCTAGATCAAGATTGTGTCTATACACAAGCAAATCCTGATTTACCGAAAGCAAATATCATCATTACCAGTGATATGGGATTATGTGGTGGATATAATGCAAATTTATTAAAATTAGTGCAAGAAAGCATTACGGATAATGAATTTATTTACATTATCGGTTCGCATGAAGTAACCCATATTAAGCTTTTTAATTCAAATGTATTAAATGAAATATTAAAGAGTGATAATTTGCTTTATGAAGATATTCGTAAAGTGGCGAATACGTTACTTCAACTGTATACTGAGCAAAAAATCGGTGGTATTAATGTTTTCTATACACGCTTTATTAATACATTAACCTTTGAACCTACTTCTGTTACGTTATTGCCATTTCAACATCAAGGTGATAAAAGCACGAATGGATTCTTTGATTTTGAACCCAATGGATATGAGATTGCCATGGAACTTATTCCAATGATGGTAACCAATAACTTATGGGAATATGTAAAAGAAAGTAAATTAAGTGAGTACGCAGCACGTAGAGCTGCGATGGAAAGTGCGAATAATAATGCGCAAGATATGATTGAAGAATTAACACTCAAATACAATCAAGCACGTCAAAGCGCAATTACAACGCAAATTAGTGAAATCGTTGCGGGAGCAAATGCAACGTAGAAAGCATGGATTATGGAAAATATTGGAAAAGTGGTCGAAGTTATCGGACCAGTCGTAGATATACGATTTAAGCCCAAACATTTACCAAACATTAACAACGCCATAAAAATTGATAAGCAAGATGGAAGTCAACTTGTTGTTGAGGTTGCCCAACATATTGGGGATGATTGTGTGCGTTGCATTGCAATGGCCTCAACGGATGGGTTAGTACGTGGGGATAAAGCCCTTGATACGCAAAACTGTATTCAAGTACCCGTTGGTAATGAAGTTTTGGGGCGAATGTTTAATGTTTTGGGAGAAACCATTGACGGATTGGGTGAGTTAAACAGTGATTTAAAAGCTGGAATACATCATCCAGCACCAGAATTTAAAGATCAAAAACCAACCAGTGAAATCTTGGAAACTGGAATTAAAGTGATTGACTTACTTTGTCCTTACGCAAAGGGTGGAAAAATTGGTTTATTCGGTGGTGCCGGGGTTGGTAAAACCGTATTAATGCAAGAATTAATTCATAATATTGCCAAAGAACACGGTGGACGAAGTGTTGTTGCTGGTGTTGGGGAAAGAACCCGTGAAGGTAATGATATGTATTTTGAAATGAAAGAGTCCGGTGTATTGGATAAAACAGTATTAGTCTATGGGCAAATGAATGAATCGCCTGGTGCAAGAATGCGGGTGGCATTAACTGGGTTAACAATGGCGGAATACTTTAGAGATAAACAAAACCAAGATGTGTTGTTATTTATTGATAATATCTTCCGTTTCACGCAAGCTGGAAGTGAAGTGTCTGCATTGTTAGGACGGATGCCAAGTGCGGTTGGTTATCAACCAACACTTGCCAGTGAAATGGGACAATTGCAAGAAAGAATAACTTCTACGGAGCAAGGATCCATTACATCGGTACAAGCCATTTATGTGCCTGCCGATGACTTAACGGACCCTGCCCCTGCAACAACATTCTCACACCTTGATGCAAAAACTGTATTGGATCGTTCCATTGCAGCTTTAGGTATTTACCCTGCGGTGGATCCGCTTGAATCATCTTCACGTATGTTAGATCCATTAGTTGTTGGGGAATATCATTATGAAATTGCTAGAGGCGTGGTAGCGTTAATTCAAAAATATAAAGAATTGCAAGATATTATTGCCATCTTAGGTATGGATGAGTTAAGTGATGAAGATAAGTTAACGGTTGCTAGAGCACGTCGAGTGCGTAACTTCTTATCGCAACCATTCTCAGTAGCTTCTCAATTTACAGGACTAAATGGTGAATACGTACCATTACAAGATACTTTGGATAGTTTTAAAGAAATCTTGGATGGTAAATGCGATGATTTACCAGAAGGTGCATTCTTAAATGTCGGTACAATTGCGCAAGCACGTGAAAAAGCCAAAGGAATGATGTAATATGGCAGTAATGAAAGTGCGCTTAATTGACCCACAAGCAACCATCGCTGCCTTTGAAACAGACTTATTAAATGTTGTTGCAGCCGGTGGCGCGATGGGTATTATGCCCAATCATACGCCACTTGTTGTATCGCTTCAAATCAGTCATATACGTGCTAAAGTGAATGGTGTAGCCAAAGACTATGCCGTTGCAGGTGGCATATTAAGTTTTAAAGACAACGAAGCAATCGTAGTTTCCAATGCAATTGAAGATATGGAAACGATTGATATCGACCGCGCCAAACGCGCCAAAGAACGAGCTGAAAAACGACTTGCTTCAAACCAAGAAAACATCGATATTAAACGTGCTCAACTTGCACTTCAACGTGCCCTTAATCGTTTAAACTAATAAACTAAAAACAAGGCTTATTCTGGATTCTTGTCCAGTTTAAGCCTTGTTTTCATCTTTAAAGAGACCGTGACAATTATATACAAAATATACGGTATGTAATGAAACACTGCAATGAAATTATTTACTTGTTTCAAAAGTGCAAATTACTTTGTAATTAGTTCTCCTTTATTAATGTGCCTGTTGCTGATAAATTCCTGGTTACCTACTTGCTTAGTAATGATTAACATGGTGGTTGTATCATAACCAGCTTTTCGATTTCTGCTTTATTGATTTTAACAACTACATCACCAGCTTTAACACTATCGCCTTGTTTGTGGAACGTCTTGAAATATTTACCGTTTAATTCAACAGTATCAATTCCGATATGAACTAATACAGATAGACCATTTTCTTGTTCAATTCCAAAAGCATGTCCTGTTGGATACATGACACTCAAAGTACCATTTATTGGAGCGACAATCGTATCACCATCTAATTTAAAACCAATAGTTTTTCCCATCATTTCTTGGCTAAACATCGGATCATTTATTTCTGATGGGCTAATCATATTGCCATCGACAATAGATACGATTTGATCATCATTGAATTCTTTCTTTTTAAATAAATCCATTAGTCCCATTATAAATTTTCTCCGTTAGAACTAATCACTTCTTTGTACCAGTAGAAAGAATCTTTTTTATATCTGTTAAAACTTCCTTTTCCTTCATCATCAACATCGACATATATAAAGCCATATCTTTTTGCCATCTCTCCAGTTGAACAGCTACCAACATCAATGGCAGTCCATGGCGTGTATCCTATTAAATCGACGCCGTCTTCAATTGCAAGTTTCATTTGTTGAATGTGTTCGCGATAATATTCAATACGATAATCGTCATGAATTTCACCATTCTCAAATACGTCTTTGGCACCAATTCCATTTTCGGTAATCATAATTGGTACGTTGTAACGATCATAGATGTGGTTTAAAGTATATCTAAGTCCCACTGGATCAATTTGCCAATTCCATTCTGTTGCTTTTAAATATGGATTCTTTGCACCGCCCATAATATTTCCGGATACTTGTGCTGCTTCTTTATTAGTAGTGATGCAATTGGTCATATAATAACTGAATGTATAGAAATCACAAACTCCATCTTTAATTAATGATAAATCTTCACTTGTACATTCAAAATTAATGTTATTATTTTCAAAGTAGTGTTTCATGTAATATGGATATACACCTTTGATTTGTACATCACCACTAAAGCGATTTCTTAATTGATCTTCTTGTTGTGTTAATAAAACATCTTCAGGATGTGGAGTTAATGGGTACACTGTAATGTGGCAAATCATAGTTCCAAAGCGGAAAGATTTACAAATTTTTTTACCGTCAATGACAATTTTGGCACTTGCCACAAATTGATTGTGGAGGGCAGCGAAACGTTTGTTGGCATCGTCTTTTTGGTTTTGGAAGGTTAGTGTTCCCTCGTTTAAAATTCCACCATGATTCCAGTTTCCTACACTTGTCGTTAAGTCATTAATTTCGTTGAATGGAATCCAATATTTTACATATTCTTTGTATTCATTAAAGATAGTATTGGCGTATTTTACATAATAATCGATAACTTTACGATTCGACCAACCGCCGATTTCTACTAGTTTTAACGGCATTTCGTTGTGATAAATGGTTACTAGTGGTTCAATATTATATTTTTTTAATTCTTCAAAGATTGCAGTATAGAAGTCCAATCCTTTTTGATTAGGTGCTTCTTCATCACCTTGAGGATAAATTCTGGCCCAGCTAATCGAAAGACGATAAATCCTAAAGCCCATTTCTGCCATTAAGGCAATGTCTTCCTTATAGTGATGATAATGATCAACTGCCGTATGACTTGGATAGTAATACTTTGATTCATTAATATCTAGTGTGATTTTTCTTTCTACAGAATGACTTCCTGCAACCATCGCATCAGCAAGGTTTGGTCCTTTACCATCAATATTCCATGCGCCTTCTACCTGATTGGCAGCAGTGGCGCCTCCCCATAAAAAATTAGTTGGAAATTTATTATTCATTATTTAAGCTCCTTTACGTGGCCATTATAACAAACTAAAAACCAAAGTAAAATATATTTTAGTGATTTTTATTTTGTAATAAAAAAAAGTTTGTCAAAATTGTTGACAATAAAATAGTTTAGTCATATAGTGAGTTTAGTGAAATATTTTTCATTTTAAGGAGGGGATTACATGGAATATATTTTTAGTAAAAATGCACCAGAAGCAATTGGACCTTATTCGCAAGCAATAAAAGTTGATCACTTATTGTTTGTATCAGGCGTCATGCCTATAGATCCTATTACTAATCAATTAGTTGAATCAGATATTAACAAGCAAGCTAAGCAAATTATGCTTAATGTTGATGCAATTCTTAAAGAAGCGAAAATGGATGCTAATTGTGTAGTAAAGACAACATGCTTTTTAAGTGATATGAAATATTTTGCAGACTTTAATAAGATTTATGCTGATTATTTTATAAGTAAACCAGCACGGTCATGTGTAGCTGTAAAGAGTCTTCCCAAAGAAGCTCTCGTAGAAATAGAAGTTATAGCATATAAAGAATAAGGAGGGTATAAAACTATGGCAAAAATTTCTATTACAGAAATCGTAAATGGTCTAGGAGGAATGGAAAATATTGTTAGTGCTACTCATTGCGCTACGCGACTTAGAGTTACTTTAAAAGACAAGGCTAAGGCCGATCAAAAAGCATTGAAGGCAATTGATGGAGTGCTAGGTGTGGTTGATGGTGCAACACAAACACAAGTAGTGATTGGGCCAGAAGTAACAACAGTTTATCGAGAATTTATCGAATATACTGGTGTATCAGAAGAAGCAGCAATCGATGAGAATTTAGATGGGGATAAAAATTTAAAAGATGATTTAAAAAATTCAAAGGGTACTTTGTTAACTAAATTCTTTGATACGGTGGCTCAAATATTTAACCCTATCGTCCCTTCCCTTGCTGGTTGTGGATTTTTAAGTGCAATCATAATGGTGGCGATGGCTTTTGGAGCTTCTACTTCAAATCCTACATTTGCTAACTTTGTAACAATTTCAATGGCAGTATTTACGTTTTTGCCGTTCTTGTTAGCATCTTCTACTGCCAAAGTGTTTAAGATGAACCAATATGTTGCATTAACAATTTGTGCGGCAATGATGGCTCCTGCTTGGTCAGATATGATTAATGCAGGAACGATGACTTCTTCTATATTAGGAATTCCATTTATGGTGATTGACTATGGAGGAAGTGTTCTTCCAATCGTATTTGCGATTATCTTGGCATCTTATGTTGAAAAATACAGTGATAAATTAGTAAAGGGTCCATTAAAAATAATTTTAGTGCCTGCAATTACAATTTTAGTTTCCACAGTGGTTACATTATGGACTATTGGACCTGCATCCTATTGGGTAGGTGAACAATTAGCTAATGCTGTTAACTGGTTATTTACTCATGGCGGTCCAATTGCTGGCTTTGTATATGGTGGTATTTATTCTGCAATGGTAGTATTGGGAATTCACCATGGTATGGTTCCAGTATTAACGCAAATGATTTCTACACAAGGATTTAACTATGTATCTCCAACTTCTGGAAGTGCAAATATTGGACAAGCAGGTGCAGCTTTTGGTATCTGGTTTAAATCAAAAGATAAGAAACAAAAAGCCAATGCAGCTTCAGCTTGTATCGCTGCATGTACAGGTATAACTGAACCAGTATTATATGGTGTAAACGTACCAGCAGGAAAACCATTCTTCTTTGGCTGTATTGGTGGTGCCATTGGTGGCGGAGTCGCTGGAATACTTGGCCTTAAAGCATACGCTATGGGAGGACCTTCATTTCTTAACTTTGGTATGTTTATGGGTGGAGCTAACGCATTCATGAATATGGGATTAGTAATGATTTGTTTCTGCGTTGCCTTTGTGGTCGCTGCTGCATTAACAATCCTATTCTGGAAACCTAATAATAATTAAAATTAAACTTATAAATTATAGTAGAGAGTAATCATATTGCTCTCTATTTTATGAAAGGAATTCTGTTGTATGAAAGAGAAAATGATTAATGCATTTAAATATGCCAATGGTGGTCTTTTTTCTTCAGTAGAAAAGGCTGATGTGGGAAATTCTTATCAAGAAATGGAAAAAAGAGGTATTGCCTTAATGGGGTGGGCGGATCCTTTTATGCCGGATCGGTCGATGCCAAAATTTATTGAAGATGCTTGGATTGCTGCTGTAAAAGATGAGTCTTCCCCGCATTACACTGCGCCGATTGGTAATCGGGAATTAAAAGAAGAAATTGCTAAAAAATTGAAAGAAAAAAATAATTTAGTTGTTGATCCAGGACGTAATATTTTAATTACGCCAGGATCGGACAGTGGTTTATATTTTAGTATTTTGCCATTTATTCATGATGGTGATGAAGTAATTATTCCTTCACCAAGTTACCCGAATAATTATTTAGGCGTAAATATAATGGGAGGAAAAGTAGTATCGTTAGAATTAAAAGTCGAAAATAATTACCAACTTACGCGAGAAGCATTAGAATCAAAAGTAACGACAAATACAAAAATGATTATTTTAACGCATCCAAATAATCCAACGACGACAATCTATAATAAGGAGTCATTAAATATATTGCGGGATGTATGTATTAAAAATGATTTAATTTTAGTTTGTGATATGGCATTTGAAGATTTTACTTTTGGTAACGAAATTATTACACCAGCTGCGATGGATGGAATGTTTGAACGAACTATTACTGTCTTTTCTTTTTCAAAAGGAATGGGGTTGAGTGGTTTAAGAGTTGGCTATGTTGTTTGTAGTGATGAAATTATGGATTCTATGTATGCCAATGCGGTTGGCGTAATTGGTGCAACTTCAACTTCAGCACAAAGAGCCATTATTGAAGCGCTTAAACATCCGGAATTTATGGAACAATTTAATCAAGCTTTTGACTTTAGAAGAAAAAAAGCATATGAAATAATTAATTCAATCCCTAATGTTAGTTGTTTAATGCCTGAGTCAGGTTTCTTACTTTGGGTTGATGTATCGAAAATTGGAAATTCAAGTGATATTGTTTCATATTTAGTACATGAAGCTAAAGTATCATGCAACGATGGCGTTAACTATGGCTTGGGAGGCGAAGGACATTTACGAATTGTACTTGGTGTATATAAAGATAACAATAAAGTAGTAGATGCCTTGTTGCGGATAAAAGATGCTTTAATTAAATACCAAAATATTTAAATTACCATTAAAATTAGCTAAAACTTTAATATATAATCTTTATGAAAGTTGATTTAGATATATGAAAAATATTGTACTCACAAAAAATGACTATCGCATTTTAGAATCATATAAACTATTTATCGATGGATTGTCTGCCTACTTAGGCGATGCTTATGAAATAGTATTACATTCTTTGGGAAACCTAGAAAAATCTGTTATTTATATAGTAAATGGAGAACATACAGGTAGAAAAATTGGCGCTCCAATTACCGATCTTGCACTTAGAATGTATGACAGTATCCAAGAAGAAGAAAATGATTTTATTGTCTATAATAGTAAAAATAAAAAAGGTGAACCACTGAAATCAGCTACAATTGCGATTCGAGGTGAAAATCATAAAATTATCGGTTTAGTGTGTATAAATATGTACCTAAATACATCGTTTTTTGATGTATTAACTTCATTTGTTCCTTCATCAGTAAACTTTATGCATAAAAACAATATTGACGAAAGTTTTTCAAGTGATACAGATGATTTGATTAAAACCGCAATCGAAGAAGTAAAGGATATAGTAGTTGCAGATGCTTCCATATTGCCTTCCAGTAAAAATAAAGTTATAGTTGAAAAGCTTTATGATCGGGGAATATTTAATTTAAAAGATTCAATTATTAAAGTAGAAAATCTATTGGGAATTTCTAAAAACACTATATATATGCATATTAGAAATTACCGTAAAAAAACAAAATAATACTAGTTTCGTTAAAAAAGGCGTGTACCTGGTTGATTACTGATAATCATTTGTTTGATTAGAATAATTAAGTAGTAATTTTCATGATTCGGATGTCTCGCCTAAATTCATCAAATTATAAAGCTTTTGAAATTCAAGGTACTTGCTCCTAGTGTTTTAGAAGCTTTTTTTGTCGATTTTTACTTAGTTTATTAGCTTATAATATAACGATTTTAGTTTACTCAAAAACATTTTATTGAATATAATAATATCGTAACAGCAAGTGAGGATTATATGAAAATCAAATATTTATTATTAGCTATTTTAATTGCAATATCACCAATGCATTTAAATGCAGAAGAATTAGAAGAACCAATGGTTACTCCAACGGATTCATTAAGTGAGGAATCAAATACTGACAATGGTGTAATTGCTATTGATGCCGATTCTGTTGCGCTTACTGACGAAATTAAAAATGGTACTTCCGATTCCTATGGTAAGAACACAGTTTATTATGATGGTAAATTCTATGGAATATTAACGGATGCTTTAAATGCTGTCTATATGTCAAATACTAATGACTCTGTTAAAGAAAATGTTCTGTACTGTAAGAAAAATGCAAATGTAGGTGAGATGACACATGGCCATGTAGCCGATACTTTAACGATTTATGGCAATGGAGCATTTGTTTCAGCTGGTGAAAGAGATTTGGAAATTGATACATATAAATTTAGTCGTACTACTGGATTGGATGATTCAAACGGTGATTATCTTAAAAAAGATATAACGGTTAATGTATATGATCTAGATGGCATTGCTGCATGGGGTGAACGTCATACTGCGAACACTATTAATTTAAATTTTAAAGATTGTGATGCGATGCAACGTGTGTATTTTACGAATAATGCGAATAATGTAGGTAAAATTAATATAAAATTAGAAAATTGTACGTTTGATGTGAATGGTACGTCGGCTACTGGTGCTTCAATCCCATCTCATAAAGATACAGCGGTTTATAGCAATTCTGACGGAAATATTGAAATTAACAATTGTTATTTTAATGGAATTCAAGTAGGTTTAAATTTAAATCATAAAGCGGCTGGTACTCAAACAGTTAAAGTTAGTAATACTCAATTTATTGACTGCGGTCAAGGTGTTGAGAGTAATAAAACTTATGCTGCACCGATTCGTATTGTATCAAAAGAAGGTAGTAAATCTGAATTGATAGTTAATAATGCAGAGTTTAAAGATACTGATGGCGTTTTTTCATCGAATAAAGATATTTTATTGGGGGATGGTCGTCATGACGCTGGCGATGTTCAAGGTACAACGACACTTGAGATGACTAATACAAAAGCTGAAGTAATGACTCAAGAAAAAGGTTACTATGATTCTACCGGTAGTGTTACTAATAGTGAGCAAGCAGTAGTAACTCCAGTGGAAAAGAATCAAACAGTAAAAGCGGATGATGATAATCATTTTATTGTTGAAGATGCTAAACCGTTACCTGAAGTAGCAGAAAATAATAAACCATCTGAATCTGCTAATTATGATGATGGTGGTCCGTTTACTACAGATGCATGTGGAAATGTTTTTGATCGATGGGGCAATGAAGTTTATCATGCACCTGTATGCTTAAATTCTCAAATAAATGATTCTTCATATGAATTAGTAAATACTAAAGATAAATAATCAAAACAAGGAGCGAAATATTCGCTCCTTGTTTTAAATCTATAAGTATTAATATGTAAAGAAGTATTGCGGAAATTATGATAACACTTGAAGCAATGATAAAGAAAATTGCTCGATTTGTTGTTTGCGTTTTGTTGCTTTCAATATTTTCTTGAATTTCTGCTTTATCTTGATCCAGTTCATTTTCAATCTCATCTTCAATAATAGTCAAGTTAACTGTTTTTGATGCTTTTTGACCATTACTATCGGTTACTAAATAAGTAATCTTGTATGTGTTAGCAGCAATGGTTTCAGGCATACCAGTAACTTCAATTTTATCTGTGATATCACCATCTTCTTTATCATAAGCACTAACGTTTTTAAGTGGATTGATATCGTCTGACAGCATAAATGTTAAATCAGAAGCAGTAATTACTGGTGGTTCATTGTATTGAATTGTATTTTGATTGTTTAGCGTTTGATTTGGGTTAACACTATTGCTGCTATTTAATATTGGTGTCTGTGTAGGCACAGTGGTTTCTGGTGCACTAGGTATACTCTCAGTTTCATGTTTGCTTTCATTATTGTTACTCGGTGGGGTAGTGTTACTTGCTTTTGCAACGACAGTAACAGTTATTGTGAGTGTACTTGTGGCACCATGGCTATCCGTAACCGTATAAGTAACATGATAGCTACCTTCTATTGAAGTATTGACATTGTTTTCTGTGATATTGGCATCAGTAAGTGTAATTTCACCATCTTCATTATCCGTTACTTTAATATGATCCAGTGGATTAAAACTGTCCCCTACATATAGTGTGACGTTACTTCCTTTAAGTTGAGGCGGGGTATTGGTATTACTTGAATAAGTAACATTTACTTCAATATCACGGATAATGCATTGATTTTCAGTGTTGTAACCTTCAATGCTTGAATAATCAGTATCTGGATCATTGGCAACTAATTGTATTTGATAAGTGTGTTTTCCTATTATTAAAACAGTATTTTCACTTAACCAAGTCCAACCATAATTCAATACGATATCGTGAAGATTATCGCCTTCAACTGCGTTAACGCTATGAATATTGTGAATTAATGGTGCTTTTTTAGTTCTAAACGTAGATGTTATATAAGGGGAAGCACTATTTGTTTCAGTTGCTTTTACACGAATATAGAGCGTATATTCTGTATTGTTGTACAAGTTGGTAAAGGTAGAACTATCTTGCCAAATGTATCCATCTAAGCTGTATTCGTGTTGTATATCTGTTGAATCCTTAGATTCAACAGATATACTGTCTTTATGAATAGTAAAGTTGAAGTTATCAAGGGAAGGTTGTTGAGCAGGTGGTAATGTTGGTTTAGTATCGCTTTCGACAGTGATTTCTACAAAGGTGACATTACCAACAGTATCGATAACTTCGATTGTATATGTTCCAAGTTCGGTTAATAAAATCTTGGTTGAACCGTCTCTAAAAGTTGCCGGTTCATTGGATTGCGTAATTTGTGCATAATAGTAATCATTTTCTTTGATAACTTCAACTTCAACTTTTGGTGGAATAATATCTATCCAATCAACAGTTGCAGTTAGTGTTGTTTGATTTCCGACATTATCTTCAATAATGAAGTTATACGTTCCGTTATCATAGAAAATAAAACTGTTATTGTCTTGTAGATTATCACTAACAAACTTAACGGATTCACTAAAGTCCGTTAAGTATGCAATAACGGGTTGATTTGTTAATTGGGAATTACTGTAAACAATCGTAGCTGTAGGGGCAATTTTATCAATCCATGTAACGGTTGCACTAATGGAGTGCGTATTTTGCTTTAAATCAATATAGTTAAAAGCATAAGTGCCATTATCCGTGAAAGTATAGGATGTGACATCAGCTTTATAACCTTCAGGTAAAACAAGTTGAGCAATAACATCTTTGTTTGTCGGATTTGTTGTTGAATATTCAATGGTTGGTGTACTTACTCGGGTTAAATCTTCATAGAAATTTAATCGTCGTCCACTGATAAATTTATTGGCCGTATCACCATAACTTTCGCTAACTTTAACCTTGATATATTGAGCAAGCGTAGAACTTTCAAAAGTAATTGTTTTACGCGTCGCGTCATTGGCTAAATCTGTAGCACTTGCAACGAGTGTGTAATCGATATTATCCCTACTTGCATAGACTTCAACGGATTTAAAGTTACCGTTTTTACCACCATCGTTACGTGGGTCATACGATATCGCGGATAGATAGCGTGGATGATCCAATTCAACAACAATATCACGACTATTTGCAAATTGATTATGTTTGCTATGAAATAAAGTAAACGGATTGCCATCTACTAGATGAGCTGCATCTTCGCCATTTTGATGCGCCGGTGCAGAAATTAGCGAAATATGTGCAATAGGGATGTATTGATGCATTAAATCTAAATTC
>CALCFG010000082.1 GCA_937900565.1 uncultured Erysipelotrichaceae bacterium | reverse complement strand
TATTATACGCTATTTCTCGTCAAAAATCAACCATTTGTTGTGACAGAGCCTTTGCAATTATTCAATAATTAATAATAAATGATTCTTCCATGCATAAACTATTTCCCTGTGTTGATTTTTTCTATTATAGTACTAATAAAATAGTAAGAATTTAATGAATAAATAGAACTTAAATTTTTCTATCTAAATTATCAAGGTTATTATTAATGAAAAAGGGTCATCATTCGATAACCCTAAAATTTAAATAAATTTAATCCTGTTTTATTATCCTTATAGCGATCAACATGACCATTAACAATAGTTAATACTAACTCACAGGTAGCACTTATCAGTGCTTTATTTAAGTGACCACCAACCACATTTCCTTGATTATTGGCGCAACTCATATGGGCATGGCAATAATAGTTACCATCCATTGTATTAATCGTACCAGTTAATGAAACTATTTCATACGGACCGGTAAAGTTATGCGAATCATAATGTTTTGAAGCAACATCATATACTCCAACGGTAAAATCATCGGTAGCCCCAAGTGCGTGAAAATGTGCCAGTTTTATATGTTCTTTGGTAGCAATTACTTGCAATTGTTGCAATACTTCTTCATCCTTATCAATTCGTGCAAAGATAGTATCGTTAAAACGTATGTATTCCATGATTATAACGCTTTATCATCAATGGCATCTAATTCTTTGTCCATTGCTTCCACAATGCCACTTAAGCAACCTTGTTGGAATGGCGATTGTAAATGGGCAGCTTCCAATAAATGTAAGAATGTTTTCGTACCACCTAATTTACATAGCTCAATGTAATCTTTCCATGTATTTTCATCTTTAGCTAAACTTCTAGCAAAGAATTGCAATGCACACACTTGTGCTAAGGTGTAATCAATGTAATAGAATGGGGAAGCAAAGATATGGCCTTGACGGTACCAATACCCACCTTTTTCTAATACTGGGAATTCGGTATAATCCCGTTCTGGAATGTATGTTTTTTCTAATGTACGCCAACATTGTTTTCTTTCTTCTTTGCTCATATTAGGATTTGCATAAACTTGATGTTGGAAATGGTCAACACACGCACCATAAGGTAAGAATGTTAATGCCCCAGCAATGTGAGAATAAATATATTTTTGGGTATCTTCTTTAAAGAAGTCATTCATGTATGGATGCGCAAAAAATTCCATACTCATACTGTGAATTTCACAAGCTTCCATTGTTGGGAATGAACAATCCGGTACTAAGTTTTCTTGGTATTTACTGGTCATAAAGCTTTGGAAAGCATGCCCTGCTTCATGAGTTAATACGTCCACATCACCACTTGTTCCATTAAAATTAGCAAAGATAAATGGTACTTTATAATCCGGAATATCGGTGCAATAACCACCCATATCTTTATTTGGTTTAGTTAACAAATCAAATAATTGTCGGTCTACCATCATTTGGAAAAATTCTCCAGTATCACTGCCCATATCTTTATACATTGCAAGTGCTGCAGCTACGAGTTCATCACTTGTACCATGTGGCTTCGCGTTTCCAGATTCAAATTCATAATTGATATCCCATGCTTTTAATTTATCTAACCCTAAACGTTGACGTTGTTTGTCATAAATTTTTGAACAGATTGGTGTTACATAATCCAAAATTTGTTGCCGATAAGTAGCAACCATTTCTTGGTTATAGTCCAATCGATTCATGCGTAAATAGCCCAGAGAAATATAGTTATCAAAACCTAATTTCTTTGCCATTGTTGTTCTCACTTGGACTAATTCATCGTAAATACGATCAAATTCTTCCTCGTTATCTGCATAGAATTTAGCAACGGCTGCAGTGGCATTTTCACGTGTTTTACGATCATTGCTTAATGTTTTGCTGGCAATGGATGCTAAGTTATACGTTTCTCCTTCAAATTCAATTTTTGCACTGGATTTTAATTTACCATATTCACTTACTAATTTATTTTCTTTTTGTAAGTCTTCAACAATCTTTTCATCAAAACTTTTAATTTCACATTCCGCTAATTTATAGAAAGTTTCAGGAATGGATAATTGGTCTTTGTTTGGATAATCTAATACGATTTGTTTGAAACGTGTTTCAAAAACTTGCAATTTTGGATAAGTTTCATCCCAATATTCTTGTTCTGTTTCATAGAATTTATCACTTTTATCAATGGTATTGCGCACAGAACATAAAGTCATCATTGTTTGAACATGTTTTCTTAATTCATTCATTTCGTTGAATGCATTTTGGAAACATTTCGGACAATGTGCTTCACTTAATTTAGTTAAAATATTTTCATATTGATTGGCTAAATCTTCATAATTTAGACGTTCATATTTAAAATCTTTAAATTGTAATTCACTCATGATATTTCCTTCTTTCTATTTTAACAATTCTAAAATACTTTCCCCATTTTCTGGTAGGTCTACGTTAAAGTTATCAGCAATGGTAGCACCAATATTAGCAAATGTTTTACCAGTTGGTAAGCTACCACCGTGCGTAAATGCTTTAGAATAATAAATGGTTGGGATGTATTCACGGGTATGATCGGTACCACTCCATGTTGGATCATTACCATGGTCAGCAGTTAAAATAACTAAATCTTCGTCATTTAAATATGGTAATAATTCATTTAATCGTTGATCAAAATTTTCTAACTCTTTGGCGTATCCTTCGACATTACGGCGATGTCCCCATTTAGCATCAAAGTCGACTAAGTTAGTAAAACATAACCCGGTAAAATCTTTTTGGGCTAATTCAATGGTTTGTACCATGCCATGATCACTGGAATCAGAATGATAAGTTTCTGTAATACCAGCACCATTAAAGATATCGTTAATTTTACCAACACCAATTACATCAAAATCATTTTCTTTTAATGTATCCAATACAGTTTTACCAAATGGAGCTAAGGCATAATCATGACGATTACTTGTTCTAACAAATTGCCCAGCACATGGACCGACAAATGGACGTGCGATAATACGCCCTACTTTCCATTCAGGTTTCATTGTAATATCTCTTGCTATTTCACAACAACGGTATAATTCATCCAATCCAAATGTTTCTTCATGGGCAGCAATTTGTAATACAGAGTCAGCACTTGTATAAACAATGATTTCTTTGGTTTGCATGTGTCTTTCGCCAAGTTCATCTAAAATTGCTGTACCAGATGCACTTTTATTACCAATGACTTTATATCCAGTACGTTGTTCCAATTCATCAATTAATTCTTTTGGAAATCCAGTATCTGTAAATGTTAAGAATGGTTCACTAATTTTAAGTCCCATAATTTCCCAATGCCCAGTCATTGTATCTTTACCAACACTAGCTTCACCACATTTGCCATAATAACCACTTGGATTATCGACTGCTGGAACATCTTTTAAAGGCTTTAAATTACCAATTCCCATTTTTTGCATAGTTGGTATGGCTAAATTTGGATAGTTATCACAAATATGGCCTAATGTATCTGCACCTTCATCTTTATACTTGTTTGCATCGGGTAAATACCCAACACCACAAGAATCTAATACAATTGTAAATATACGTTTAAATCTCATAACTTATCTCAACTTTCTAAATAATATTTTACCCTATTCTTTTTAGAATAGGGTAATTATACACACGTTAACTTAATAATTACGATAATGGTAAATCCTTAAGATCGGGTAAATCTGGCAAATCAATATCCAATTCAGTATGAATTTCATTAAAGATAACGTCAGTTAAATGAAATAAGAAATTGATTGCATCAACTTGTTCAAGATCAGAAACTGCATATTTAATTGCACTGGATAATGCTTCCACAAATAAGTCACGAATATCTAAATCGGAAATGGAACCACCTTGATAACGTGAAGATGGTGATATGGCATGGAATTCTTTTAATAGTTGTTCATATTCATCAGTATCACCATCAAAGAGCTCTTCTATAAGTTCCATCGCATGATCATAAAAATCTTCAAATGACATTGAAATACGATTCATATCAAATAAGATGCTTATAAGATCAAATGCAGCTTCATCATCTTGCATCTGCCTACTTAATTTATCTTTTAATGCATTAAATGCATCACTTGGAATAACATTAACAGAAGCATATGTTAAAATTTCATCTACACTTGGCACATAAATGTCAATCTTATCTTGAAATCTTTCGATTTCATATGCCCAATCTTCATCTATTAATGCCGAAATAAAACTAATTTCATCACACTCTACATAATCATTATTTTCAATGGTACGTGCAAAATGTGGTATCTTATCCAATTGAGCAAGTAAACTGTCTTCATCAAATGAAAATCCATTTAAATTTACTAAATTTAATAAAAAACTTATTGGATAAACACCATAAAAATTATTGGCATAATTGAGACAACATGAAATCCAATAACGTGTTTTATCACGATAACGTTCAGGATCATTATGAATATTTTCGATTACTTCTTTAATTTTGCTACTTGCATAATAAGTGTGATTGACTTTACTAACGTAACCATAATGATAAAAAGTATCTAAAAGGCCAGTATTTTCATCCTTATCAGTGAAATGCCCATCCATATTAATAAAACTGGTATAGAAATCTTCCAAATCATATTCAGTAAATGAACTAAGTAAGGTATATAAACGATTCCCTTTAAAATAGTTATCGATAATATAATTCATTAATTCAGGTTTTGTTGCATTATGTAAATTGATATCTTCCAAATCACTTTTGTCGCTAAATAATAAGATTGAACGAATTAAATCTTTTTTAGTTAGTCTTTTCAAATTTTTAATTGTTTCTTCCATCCTTTTCCTCTTTACTATTTCGTTTTAGTTTTGAAGCTAACTCTATTTTACCGCCTTTTGTTAATTGAGAATTAAGCGTTTCCACTAAATCATTAATTAACATTGGTTGGGGAATTGTCTTATCAAATAAACTTAATTGCAATGTACCTGTATGTAAGGATACCAATTGGTTAATAAATATACCGATTAAACGTATCGGATACATGGATTCCATGGATTCAAACAAGCGCATGGCATGCATGTATAAATCATCACTGGTATATACGGGAGATGTTAACTTTTCTTGTCTTGTTTTAGTCTTAAAGTCATCACTTCTAACTGTAATTCCCACAATATAACCCATCTTATCATTACTCACACACCGTTTCGCTAATGATTGAGCGATTGTTTTAAAGCTATCTTTCACTTCACTTTCATTTTGTAATGATACCGTTAATGTATATACTTGCGATAATTGTTGAATATCGGATGCACTATTTAATTGGTCATCGCCAATGCCATTGGCATGATTAATGGTTACTTGCATTGTATTTCCTAATATTTTTTGTAAAGCCGAAAGGTCTTGATAATTGGCTAAATCACCAATTGTTTTAATACCAATACTCCGTAATAAGGGTGCCGTTTTTTTACCAATAAACTGCATTTCTTCAATGGGCAATGGCCACATTTTATAAGGGACATCTTTTTTACGTAATACGGTAATACCCCGAGGCTTTTTCATATCCGATGCCATTTTTGCTAAAAACTTATTGGGTGCTATGCCAATACTACAATCCAATCCACAATGCGTTTTCACACTTTCTTGTACAGCTAATGCTAAATCTAAAGGTTTTGGATATCTAGGAATAACGTATGTCATATCACAAAAAGCTTCATCGATACTAACTTGTTCTACCATTGGTGAAAAGCGTTTTAGTATTTCAATGAAGTGATAGGAATATTGTTGATACAAAGTATAATGAGGTTCTTGTATGATTAATTCTTTACATAGCTTTTTTGCTTGGGCAACGCTCATTCCAGAGCGTATGCCAAATTCTCTAGCTTTATAATTTGCAGTTGAAACAACACTGCGAATACTATCGTAAGCGACAATCATTGGTTTATCACTTAACTCAGGATGTTGCAGTGTTTCAGCTGAAGCAAAAAAGCTATTTAAATCCACATGAAATATTACTCTACTCATAATCCATTAGTAATGATGTTGCTAAATGCAGTGAATGATCATCCACTTGACCACTACTTAATTTAGCAATTGAATTAATTTTATCATTTCTCACTAATGATTTTATAGTAGTCATGGTCGAAACATCATTACTTTCCTTACTGACTAAGTAAGTATGATTGCTAGCAGCAATCACTAATGGATTATGAGAGATAAGTACTATAGGAATACGTTTAGCCAATAAACGTAAATAATATGCCATCGCTTTCGCGTTTTCACCACTAATGCCACTATCGATTTCATCAAAACATAATAATGTATTATCACCTATATCTAAGGCCGTATAAAAACCAAGGAGAAAACGCGACTTTTCACCTCCACTTAATAAATCAATATCATACGTTAGATGATTGTAGTTTACGGATAAACTGATTGTTTGATTTCCATAGTCAAAATAATCTTTACTTTGACTAGTAATGATTAAACTTAGATTGTTCAAACCAAGTTGTTTTAATATAGGGTATAATTTTGATTCGATTTTACTTAATGTAAATAAGCGATTGGCATGCAATTGAAATGCATAACGTTCAAGCTTTGGCTTTAATTGATCAAGTTTTTGTAATGCATTGTCATAATCCGCAATTGCTCCATCAGTATATTCTAATTTTTCTTGAGCATCTTTTGCGATTGCTAATAATTGGGCAATGGTTGTTACCTTAAATTTACGTTTTAAACTCGCGGATATATAGAGTGCTTTATTAATACATTCAATATCGATGGATACTTCTTCATTACTTGGAATGATAGTTTCCATATGATGTTTTAATGCAGAAATATCATGAATTAGTTGGGCTAATTGATCTTCATTATATAAAGGATAATAGGTTTTCCATTGACTTAATAAAGCATCCAGCTCCCCTTTGTATTGATTGAATTGATGCACTAAGGATTTACGCTTCATATTGTTTTGATAAGTTGCATCCAATTGTTTATAGTTATCTTCTTGTTTATCGTCTTGAAATGGCAATGTATTAATTGTATTAATAATTTCTTGATAATAAACTTTCATGGATTCATCCAATATGGAAGCTTTACTTTGCTTTACCTGTATCATTAATTGGTTGTATTGTTCATAAAGCAAGTGATATTCTTGCATTAATTGCTGATTATCCCCATTATAGCTATCCAATACTTCAATTAATTGATTACCTTTAAATAACGTTAAGGCACTGCCTTGAGCAATAAAAGAAATTAGTTGTTGGATAGATTCAATGAATTGACGCATCCCTACCGTTTGATCGTTAATTGTATAAATGCGTTTATCATTTTCAATACGTTTGGTATAGGTCATACGATTCTTTTTATCAATAAAGCTAACAAAACAATCCTTACCAAACTTACCAACTACTTCTTTATCTTTTTTAACATTAATTAACCAAGCAATTGCTTTAAAGATTAAACTTTTTCCACTACCACTTTCTCCAACAATGCCAGTTAATCCTTCATTAATATCCATCACAACATGATCAATTAATATAAAATTCGATATCTCTAATGAAAAAATCATCCCAATTACCTTCTGTAAATCATTAGAGGCATTAAATTGGAATGATGCTTAAAGTTATTTATAGTATTTTTTCAATCATTGGAATTAGATCGAGATCAGCAGGTAACCAATCAACTGAATATAATGTTTCTTTTGAAAGCCAAGTTGAATTTTCGTGTTCCAGTAATTCCAATTTTCCGTTAATCAATGAACTAACATAACATTTCATGGACAAATGAAATGTTGGATAGTCATATTCAATGGTATGTAATAAATAATTAGGCTGTATGGTGGTAGCTAATTCTTCTTGAATTTCACGGATTATTGCTTGCTCCCCTGTTTCATTAGGTTCAATCTTTCCGCCTGGAAATTCCCAACCATCTTTAAATTCACCATAGCCACGTTGGGTGGCAAAAACTTTACCATTATTAATAATAATGGCAGCAACAACATTTACTGTTTTCATAAACTCTCTTTCTAGTTATTAATAATGTATTCGTAAATATCTTCACGCACTGGTACATCCAAACGCCACAAAAATTCAACAATACTTTCTCCACTTTGCATGCGCATTTGTTTACTATCTCGGTAATTTACTTTACCTAAATAATAAAATTCTTTACTTGTTTTATCGTCTTTATTTTTACGAACAAATAAGTGAACATCTGTTTCATTTTCTTTACTGTGAATAAAGTGTTTAACATCATCAGAATTCAAATCTCGTTTACTTTTTGATATACCAACAAAGTTATCATTGGATAAGAAATGATCTTCATACTTAATGCTATCCGCAATATCATTATCCTTATGATAGTTAATAAATATTGGATAAGTATTGGTTAGTTGATCAAATTTATAACCACCAATATTTAATGCAACTTCCGATTTTTCCCAATTCAATAAACGGCAAACATCATCATAGGTATATTTGCTATATAAAACAAAATCGGTATAATCATAAGCTTGATCAAAATATTTAAAGTATCGATTTTTACCAAAAGCAATTAATTCATTAACCATGTGTTTAAAAGAATCATTTGTTAACATTTGTTTAAATGAATCACTGATTTTGTATTTGCCATTAACTTTGTTGGTATATCAAAAAGTAAATTATTGATACTTAATAGAGTTACTGATTGAGTGTAATTACTGTTGATCATTAATGTTTGATACAATTTAAAAATATCATCACATGGATAATTAACTAAAATATCAATCAGTAACAATTCATTCATCCTTTTACCGTTAGCAAAACGTTGGCTAATAAATTCTAAGACATTGCATTGAGAAGAATTAAGTGATATTGAATAATCTTTATCATATTTAACCAAGAAATTATGATAACTACCTAACGATTTATTATTAAAGATTAATAATGGATCAATAGCTTCATAACGATCAAAATCCAATAAAGTAGGAATTTTACCGAGTTTTTTTTTTAAGTTAAAATAACTTTCTTTAATAATTTTAGTATCACTAAATTTTGCGTTATCTATGGATTTAAAAATTTCTTGTTTACTAATTTCATCAAAATGAATTGTTGATGTACCAGGAATAATTCGCTCACCTGACATAATATAGCGACGAATATTATCTTTGTTATATGTATTATCCCCACTTAAGGCAATTGGGATTAAAAAGTTGGTTTGATAATTTCCAATAAAATCAATAATTACCACATATTCTTTATTATTATTTTTACGTAACCCTCTACCTAACTGTTGCACAAAAACTATAGCAGATTGGGTTGGTCGTAACATAACTACTTGGTTAACACATGGAATGTCAATACCTTCATTGAATATATCAACCGTAAGTATATAATCCAAGGCATCGTTACCATTGCTTTCCAAACGACGAATCGCATCCATTCTTTTTTCTTGTGAATCACTACCAGTTAATACGGTTGTCTTATACCCTCTAAGATTAAATTGTTCGCTGAAATATTTCGCTTCTTCATTTCGTGAAACAAAGATTAGTCCATGCACTTTTTCTCCAGAATATCCATAATATTGAATATTCTCAATGACATAATCCACACGTTCACTTTTGGTTAAATAATTGAATTCATTTAAGTCTAATGATTCTCCTGAAACAAAAATATCTTTAATCCCAAAATAATGAAATGGACACAATAAATCTTCTTCCAATGCTTGTTGAAGTCGTATTTCAGCAGCAATATTATGATCAAACTGTTGATAGACATCAAATCCATCAGTACGATCTGGACTTGCAGACATTCCTAAATAAAACTTTGGTTTAAAGTAATCCATAATCTTAAGGTAGCTATGTGCCCCTACGCGGTGTGCTTCATCGATAACAATTAAATCAAATGCATCGTGAGCAAATTGATTTAATATGTCTTCTTTTGCCATTGTTTGCATTGTTGAAAAGATAATATCTTTATCAAATGATTTGCTATTACCTGATAATACTCCCATTGTTTTGGTGGTTCCAAATACATTTTTGTAAGATTCCATCGATTTAATTGCAATTTGCTCACGATGGATTAAAAATAATGCACGTTTTGGATTTAATTCACGTAAAGCAAACGCACTGGCATACGTCTTGCCTGTTCCAGTAGCGGATATAAGTAATGCACGCTTTGCACCTTTTTCAATTAATTCTTTTAATCGGTGAATAAATTGTACTTGCATTTTATTTGGTTGAAGTCGTGCGATATTATAATTTTTTGGTGTCGTTAATTGAAAAGCTTTTAGTTGTGCTTGTTTTGATTCATAGATATATGTATAACTATCAATAAAATCAACATAACTTTGAGCTTGCGAACTGTTCCATAATTGATTAAATTCATCCAATACTTCAAGTGCATATTCAACTTGTGGCGTACTGACTAATTTGGAATTCCATTCATGATTAACAGTTAATGCAGCACCTGTTAAATTACTACTGCCAATAACAAAACGTACAGTTTTGTCATTATGAAAAATGTATCCTTTGGTATGAAAACCATCCTTACTTGCACAACGATACATTTTTAATTCAATATAGGATAATTGATGTAATTTTTTTAAAGCATTCGGTTGAGTAAAAGTTGAATAATCTGTCGTTAAAATTCGTCCTTTGATTCCTTTACATTGACATTCTTTTAGTGTTTGTAACAACGGGGTTACACCAGAATCTGTAATAAAAGCCACCGAAATATCAAAAGATGTACAATGCAACAATTCTTGTTCAATTGTACTAATTACTTTTCTACCTTGCTTGTAATTATTACAAATAAATTCAGGTTTATTGATATTATTAGAAACGATCGTCGCATCAATAAATGCGCTTTGTAATTCATTTTTAAATTCTGTTGTTATTTCCCTTAGCTTATCCTTATGCTTACCAGCATAGCAGGATTAAAAAAAATTCAAATAATAGCTCACAATAAACTAAGTTTGTTTTACGAATTTAAAAACGCCAAGATCAAATCTTGACGTTTTTTTTATTAGTTAGCGAATTTTTCTGCTGCTTTTAAACCAGCTTGTCGTCCACTGGTTAATACCCAACCTTGGGCAGCACCGCCATATGTAACATAAGGAACTTGATTTGAGAATAATACTCCCATTGAATCTTGCCCTACTGAATATAAGTTTTCAATGACAATACCATCTTTTGTTAATACGTTCATATCTTCATTAATATCTAGTCCACCACATGTACCATATGAATAACCAGCACCAGCAACTGCTACATAAGGCCCTTCTTCAAGTGAAGTCATTAACGCAACATCTTTTCCAAATGGATCTTCAGCGTCACCGTTTGCATAGCTTGTATAATCTGTTGCACTTTGGATTAATTTATCGACATCCATATTTGTTTTTTCTGCTAATTCTTCCAATGTATTGGCACGAATAACATTTCCATTTTGTTCGCCAACAGATAATATTGTTTCCATATCAGTTACTGGTGTGCCAACTTCATAGCTACCACCTTGAGCTAAAAACATAGGTGCAGTGAAGTTTGTAAGACCGTTTTGAGTAAATTCATCAATTTGTTTTTGCGTATAAATTGAATAGAAAAATCCATCACCAATCCAGTTATCAAATGCCACATTTCCAGATTCAGACATATAACGTGTCCCGTCTTTACCAACTTTCATGTTATCGGCAGATAAACATAATGAAGTTAATATTGCTTTTTGATCCGCAGTTAAATCAGTGGATTTAATGATATTTTTAATTTGCGCAATATGCATCATCACTGGCATATCGATATTATACGTACCTGCATTTACTGATAATCCCATTTTGATACCATCACCTTTTTGTGTACCAATAGTATCTGCATTATATGGATTACCAATATATTGTGTCATCATTTCATCGTTCGAAATGAAGCCACCTGTAGCTAAAATAACAGAATCACCATAAATTTCATATGTTGATCCATCATATGATTCAGCTCTTACACCTTTAATGACACCATCTTCGACAATTAATTCTTTTGCAGTTAATTCTAATTTGTAATCATTCTTATCATTTAGAGATTTAGCTTTTTCAATCGCATTTGTAAACATTTCGGTTTTATCACCAGCATAGTTTGCCCACACGCGCCATTGTTTTGGATGGAAGAAAGCTTTAATTTGTTCAAAGTCAAAATCATAATCGTTCATTAGCCAATCCATTGTTTCACCTGAATTGTTAACAAACCAACGAACCAATTCTTCTTTTGCATCGCCTTTACAATATTCAATCCAATCACTGATTAAATCCTCTTCTTCTAAAAATTTTTCCCCATTATTTTCTGAATCCATTTTTAATTGAGGGTTAATGGCCATTGGTCCAGAAACTGTAGCTGACTGTCCACCAATTTTAGCTGCTGTTTCAATACCAAATACACTTGCACCATTTTCCGCTGCACTAATGTAAGAAGTAACACCAGATCCACCTAAACCTACAACGATGACATCATAACCTTCCAATTTTATTGTTTCATTTGATTTAGATACTTCAGTGTACCATTCACTGGAATCTCCACCTGCCGCATTGATTGCTTGATCCACTGCATTAATAACTGCATTGCTTGTATTCGTAGCACCACTGATTGCATCAACAGCTAAGGATTGATTTTCTATAATACGTGGAATTAAGTAATCAACTACTGTTTGACTAATATGATTTGTACCACCGCCATGGGAATCTGTTTCTTCACCACCTACAATGGCAATATTTTCAATCTGATTATCTTTAATTGTTACTTCTACTTCAACCGGAGCTACAACACTGTTACCAACAGCTTTAAATACATCTGTTAAATCTGTTAATTCTTTTTTGCTTGTTGTATCAACACCTTTAGCTTGTTTTAAAACATCTGTTAATGCATTTGCTACAGCTTTTGAAGTTACAGTAGCACCGCTGACAGAATCAATTTCACTTGCAACTTCATTCACTGTTTTACCATTAAACGCTTTAAATGTTTCATTAAAATCATCTATAGCGACCTTACCAATTTCTGTTGTTTCTTCTTCCCCAACAGCGACTAAAGATGTTACTTTGTCATCTTTGACAGTTAAAGTAACATTAACATCACCGCCAAATCCCTTGGAAGTGGCTTGATAGCTTGTTTCACTACTAGTTGCACATGCACTTAATTGCAACGTTAATAATGAACAAAGACTCACTTTAATTGTTTTATTCATCTTCATCTCCTTGTTTTGGTTTTAAACCAATTTTATTATAGTTATTGTGATTTGAATATCAATCGAATATAATGTTCAATATTGAAACTATAAGTTTCATGTGAATTACTATGGAAATTAGACAAATTTATTATTTTATTGTATTAGCTCAAGAATTATGCTTATCCAATGCAGCAGAAAGATGTTTTGTAACTCAACAAGCAGTTTCAAAATCAATTCGTTCGTTAGAAAGCGTATTGAATGCAAAGCTGTTTTATCGTGATCATGGCAAACTTAAATTAACAAGTTTTGGTCAATCTGCTTATCCTCTACTCGAAAAGCTATATACCAATTACGAATCAACAAAACAAATATTGCTGTATCGCAGCCAACAAGAAGAAGGATTAATAAAAATAGCATTTAGTATTGCTGTTGTTTCTGGCAAATTAGAGCAATATTTAAACAATTATCCATTTGTAAAGATACAACTTACTGAGTTACCCGATGTATTCTGCGAACAATATGTTAATGATCATAAATGTGATATAGGTTTTAGTATTGGTATTCCTAACAACGAGATTAATTTTACCTATCAATTATTTAAAAAAAATCAATTATGTGCCATGATGAAGCCTGATCATCCATTAGCTTTAAATAAAACAGTTACGCTTGACCAAGTTAGTAAATATCCATTAATCATGAAAAATGAAACGTATAAATCATATGAATACATTTATGACCTTGCTACAAGGCGTAATTTAACACTAGATATTCAAACAAGGTCTTTAAATATTATGTTTCAAAAACTATTGATTGAATCAAACGACAGCATAGCAATTGGTACTACCTATTTAATAGAAAATAATTCGAATTATGTTTGTGTACCCTTTGAAGAAAAAGAGCTGAATTGGGATATCTATATTATTACTAAAAAAGGTCATTACCTTTCGGACAAAGCAATAACACTTATTGATGATTTAATAGATTTTGGTAAAACATTATAATTTGAGCAACATTGTCGATTACTATGCTTAAGGCTATGATAAAACAGTTGTTTAAATTTTTTGATTAGTTAGGAGATGGCAAAATGGATAAAGATTTAACGCAAGGTAGCGTTATGAAGATGATGTTACGCTTTGCTGCACCAATGATTTTAGGAAATTTATTACAACAATTATACAATATCGTGGATACATTAATTGTGAGTTGGTATCTTGGACCAAATGCGTTAGCAGCTGTGGGTTCGGCCTTTACATTAATGACATTTCTTACATCCATTCTTTTAGGATTATGCATGGGTAGTGGTGTTGTCTTTTCGATGCGTTATGGCCAGAGAAATCAAAAAGGGTTAAAAGAAAGTACACAAGCATCTTTTGTTTTAATTGCTACCATTACCATTATCTTAAATGTTTTAGCTTTTATAAGTTTGGATTATATTCAAGTATTTTTACAAGTAAATGATGCTCTAATTTGGGAAATGATGCGTTCTTATTTTGCAGTTATATTTACAGGAATCATTGCTACATTTTTCTATAATTACTACGCTTGTTACCTGCGAGCAATTGGTGATTCACTTACTCCGTTAATATTTTTAGGTGTGTCAGCCCTTCTTAATATTTGTTTAGATTTATGGTTTGTCGTTGGATTAAAGCGTGGTGTGGCTGGTGCGGCAGAAGCAACAGTTATTGCACAGTATGTTTCTGGGATTGGATTGGGAATATTTGCACTTGTTCGTTATCCGCAATTACGACCAAATTTTAACGACAAGTTAGTCCATTGGGCGGATATTAAAGAAATCGCAAATTATTCTTTTTTAACGTGTATTCAACAATCGGTAATGAATTTAGGTATTTTGATGGTTCAAGGTTTAGTAAATAGTTTTGGTCCAACTGTAATGGCTGCATTTGCAGCAGCTGTAAAAATTGATTCATTTGCTTACATGCCTGTGCAAGAATTTGGTAATGCTTTTTCAACTTTTATTGCGCAAAATTATGGAGCAAAAAAGAAAGATAGAATACATCTTGGATTAAAAGGTGCCATTATTACTTCATTTATATTTTCTATTAGTATATCGTTAATTGTTTGTTTATTTGGCAATCAATTAATGCAACTATTTATTGATGCTAGTGAAACGAAAATTATTTATGAAGGTGTGCGTTACCTACGCATTGAAGGTGCTTTCTATTGTGGTATTGGCTGTTTATTCTTACTTTATGGCCTTTATCGTGCATTAGGAAACCCGGGCATGAGTGTTATCTTAACCATAATATCTTTAGGAACTCGGGTAGTATTAGCTTATATGCTTTCTGCAATGGATAGTATTGGCCTGGTTGGTATTTGGTGGTCAGTACCGATTGGTTGGTTTTTAGCTGATATTGTTGGCATTATTTATTACCTACTTAATAAAAAGAAATTACTTTCCTGGGAATAAATCCTACAGAAAAAAGGACATTATCACTTTACGATAGTGTCCTTTTTTCTGTATTATTCATTGCCTTTTTGGTATAACCCAGAGTAAACCAAATGATCTATTTTAATATAAACAATATAGGCAAGCATTAATAGTCCACCAATAAAGGCAATGAATTGCCAAATAAAGGTAAAACGATAATTATCCACTAATATACCAATACCATAATTACCTAATGAACCAACAAGCCCAGTAATTAAATTCATTAAACCAAGAATTCTTCCCCGATGGGTACTAGGAATGCGTTTCGTTAAATAAGGTGTGGTTGATATTGCTAGAAAGACTTCACCTGTAGTAAATATAATCATTCCTACAATAGCAACAATAAAGTAATGATTTAAAAAGATAAAACAGGCAAGTCCAAGTACCTCTAGTAATTGACCAATAAACATTAAGGTAACATCCATTAATTGATTAAATTTCTTCGTAATAATCGGTGTTCCGATAATTACGACTAATCCATTAATACTAGTTAAAATCCCAAACTTAAAGGCACCTGTCCCAACAAAAGCGGCTTCCATATTAAGCGGCATCAAAAAGTTAAATTGAGCATAAATTAAACTGGATATACCAGACATTGCAAATAGCATTATTAATAATTTACGCTTACTTAAAACAGATATTAAGGAACCGTTCTCCCCTTTTTCGTAACTATTTTCTGCTTCTTCATCATGATGATAGCTAATATTTTTAATAAAAAATAAGATTAGTAATGTTGAAGAAAGATCAGCTAACCCATTAATTAAAAATGCGAAATTCAAGTAATTATTAAATAGCATACCACCAATGGTTGGTGCTAAGACAAGCCCTAAATTAAATGCTAAATAGTTTAATGAATATGCATTTTGCCGTTGGCTTGTTGGTGTTAAATCAGCGACCAATGCATCATAACTTGGATGTTCCATTTGTTGCAATACACTGGCAAATGCCATGATATACAGTGTATTCATCGATATCGGTATAAATGCACAGATAAGATATAGACTATTCCCAATTAAGTCAAAAGTAACAATAATATGTTTCTTATTAAATCGATCCGCTAATTTACCACCAATTAGATTACATGGAATCATAATGAGTGCAAAAACCATCATATATAACCCAATCATCTGTCCACTTAATCCATGCTTCTCGCTCATGATTAGTGTCAACATAGGCCATATTAATGAACCCATGCTTGTCATGATTCTTCCAAAAGCTAATACATACATCTCTTTTGGTAAATTCGCATACATTGAAAAATGATTCTTGATTACATGCATAAAATCATTATACTGTTTAACACGAAATTGTTAATCCTAAATAATAACTACCTTAAGGATTATATGGTTCAATGGATATT
>CALCFG010000081.1 GCA_937900565.1 uncultured Erysipelotrichaceae bacterium | reverse complement strand
CTCTATTTTAATGAGCAGTCATATATTTAGTGATTTAGAAAATTTATGCGATGAAATTATAATGATGCACCATGGCAATGTAAGTTTAGTTGAATCAATGGATGAGTTAGAAAATAGTTATGGTGTTTTAAAGGTAAGTGATAACCAATACGAAGTATTGGATAAAAATTATCTTATAGCTTCTATTCCTACATCTTATGGGTATCAATGCATTACCAATCAAATGCAATTTTATGTTGAAAATTATCCTGAAGTAATTATTGAAAAATGCTCGATGGATGAAGTGTTTACCGTGTTGGAGAAAGGAAAGTAAGATGAAAGGTTTATTGTTTAAAGATTTGATGCTTTTAAAATCTCAAAAAACAGGATTGATGTTAATGTTGACAGTCGCGTTGATTCTTGCGTTTACATCATCTAATGGTATGGGTTCGGTTGGTTTCAGTAACTTTTTAATGATGATGACGATAACTAGTACATTTAATTTAGATGAATACAATAATTTTTTGACCTATTTATTGACAACGCCAATAAGTAAAAAAATGTACATTCAAAGTAAATATATATTTGCTTCATTGGCTTTGCTGTTAACATGGTTTCTTTCATTGTGCATTTTATTTATTTGTAATTGGATTAAAGGTCAAAGCGTAGCTACGAATATAGTAATGGCGTCATTGATCATTCTATTGATTGTATTTATATTGTTTAGTTTTTCAATTCCATTTTTAATTAAATTTGGACCTGAAAAAGGAAGGGTTATCATGGCGGCAGCCATGGGAAGTGTATTTGGCCTTTGTTATTATATTATGCAAACGAGTGTCGATTTATCATTGGACTTTAATCAACCGTTGATTTTGGGAAATATGTTTATTATTATATCGATAATTTGTTTAATCGCAGTACTCATTTCTTATGCAATCTCGTTGCGTGTAATGGAAAAGAAAGATTATTAAAACAAACTAAGCGTGCATTCATTGCACGCTTAGTTTATAAATTAATTTGATTAAATACCGTATTTAAGTCTTGATGAAGCACTAGATCTGCATAATTATCTGCGCTTGTTGCTTGGCGGTTTATTAGCACTAAGTTATTTCCTTGGAAATATCGGATAAAACTTGCTGCTGGATACACCGATAATGAAGTGCCGCTAATAATTAATGTGTCTGCTTGCTGAATTAATTGAATGCATTCATTAATTGCATGGTTATCTAAACTTTCTTCATATAAGGTGACATCAGGTTTTATTATGCCGCGACATTTTGGACAATAGGGGATACCATTACTTTCAGTTATCGAGGTAAGTGGATAAAAAGTGTGACAATGCATGCAATGGTTGCGATGAATTGAGCCGTGAAGTTCGACTACTTTTTTGCTTCCAGCCATTTGATGCAAACCATCAATATTTTGGGTTATAACCCCGATAGCAATTCCTTTAGCTTCGCACGCAGCCATAAAATGATGTGCATTGTTTGGCTTAGCGCTGGGATAAATCATATGAGTGCGATAGAATTGATAAAATTCATTGGGATATTGCATAAAGTAAGAATGGGAGAGAATTGATTCTGCTGTAAAGTTTTGTTGATATAAACCTGTAGAACTACGAAAATCTGGAATGCCAGAGGCACAGGATACGCCTGCTCCTGTGAAAAAGACAATTGCTTTGGAATGTTCAATTATATGTTGTAATGAATTAGTCATGTTTTTTAACCTTTGTGTGATTTAATGCCTTGATATTGCTTGTGCGCTTAATTTGTGCCAATTGATCGTAATTTACTTTTAATTGACGTTCAAATGAAGAACTTGTTTGAGGAACATAGAATACTTTATCTTTGATATTATCTGGTAAATACTGAATATAAGGCCATAAATCAGAACGTTCATAACTGTATTTTTCATCTTCTGCCAGCCCTACTGGGGTTAATCGTAAATAAGGAGGGACTTGACTCGGGCTATTTTTAACGGTTTGTAACGCAGCATCAATTGCCATTTCAGCACTTTTACTTTTTGGAGATAAGGCTAACTCTATGACGGCGTTGGCTAATATGATTCTACCTTCCGGGAAGCCAACCATGCGTGCAGCTTGTAATGCACTAATGGTTCGAGCACAGGCGGCAGGGTTAGCTAAGCCAATATCTTCATATGCAATAACAGGTAAGCGTCGTTCGATACTGTCAAAGTCATCGGCATCAATTAATCGTGCTAAATAATATAAAGCCGCATTGACATCTGACCCTCGGATTGATTTTTGTAATCCACTTTCTGCATCGTAATGGCCATCACCATCTTTAAATACTGTACTGTTAGCAACAAAATTGCTTTGGGCAAGTATATCATTGGTGATAATATGATCTTGATCGCAATAAAAACTTGCAGCTTGTAAACAATTTAATGCATAACGAACATCGCCATTGCTGAGTTTAGCTAATGCCAATGCTGCATCATCTGTGATGGTATACTCATCATTAAACCCATTAGGGTGTTTTAATGCTCTTTTTAATGCCGTTACAATATCATTGGTATCCAATGCATTGACATTTAAACAATGGCAGCGACTCCGAATGGCCGGATTAATCGCAAACGATGGATTACTAGTGGTACAACCTAACAGAATAATGCTGCCATTTTCTAAATAGGGTAATAAAAGATCTTGCTTATCTTTATTTAATCGATGCACTTCATCGATAATTAAGACAAGCGAATTTTCACAAAAATCACTTTCTGCAAAAATTGCAGTAAGATCTTTTTTATTTCCTGTAACGGCATTAAAAAAACGAACGGGATGATGCGTGTCATTGGCAACACAAAAAGCAAGGGTTGTTTTACCTGTTCCAGGTGGACCGAAAAAAATTAGGGATACTAATTGTTGACGATTTACCATTTGTCGTAAAAATCCATTGGGCCCAACTAAATGCGTTTGGCCGATAACATCATCAATTGTGGTTGGGCGTAGCCGATACGCCAAGGGTTGTTTAGAATCATTCATACTTAATATTTTACCACTAGGCGTCAACAAATAGCTTTTAGATAACTGTCATTGAATAAATTGACAATTCAAAGTATATTATTAGGCATGAAAATAGTAATTCAAAGGGTTAAAAACGCGAGTGTTAGTGTAGATGAAACGATTGTTGGCCAAATTGGGTCAGGATATTTACTTTTGGTAGGGGTTCATTGTGATGACACGATTGATGATATTGTTTATTGTGCAAAAAAAGTAAATGGTTTACGTATCTTTGAAGATGAACAAGGAAAGATGAACTTGGATATTCATCAGGTTAATGGTCAGATTTTATCTATTAGTCAATTTACGTTGTATGGTGACCCTCGTAAAGGAAATAGGCCGAGTTTTATTGAAGCCGCACGCCCCGAAAATGCCAATGATTTGTATTTGAAATTTAATGAGTTATTACGGGATATGGGAAATACGGTTGAAACCGGTGTATTTCAGGCAGATATGAAAGTATCATTAATTAATGATGGTCCTGTAACCATTATTTTGGACTCTAAGGATAGATAGATATGGATAATGTTGTTTATGGAAGTGAACTTGCGGTCAAATTAAAGCAAGATTTAAAAATGAAAATTGAAAATAGCATTGCGGAAGGATATCGCTTGCCGCAATTAGCAGTAGTTTTAGTCGGAGATGATCCTGCATCTTTGAGTTATGTTAAAGGAAAAGAAAAAGCATGTGCACAAGTAGGTGTGAATACAATAACGTATACTTTAAGTGATACAGCAAGTTTTGATGAAATTAAAACATTAATTGAAACATTGAATCAAGACAGTAATGTTGATGGTATTTTATTGCAACTTCCTTTGCCCAATGGTTTAGACAGTAGTGAATTGGTGAATTTAATTGCGCCAGACAAAGATGTGGATGGATTGACACCATTGAATATGGGGTATTTTTTCAATAACTGTAAGGGATTTGTTCCTTGCACGCCTTTAGGTGTAATGGCATTGTTAAAAGAAGGAAATGTTACTTTGGAAGGTAAACATGCTGTAGTTATTGGGCGGAGTCAATTAGTTGGTAAGCCATTGGCACAATTATTGCTTAATAGTAATTGTACGGTTACGATGTGTCATAGTAAGACAAGTCAATTAAAAGAAATTACTCAACTGGCTGATATACTTATTGTTGCTGTTGGTAAAGCCAAATTTATCACGGCAGATTATGTAAAAAAAGGTGCTGTGGTTATTGATGTGGGTGTCAATCGAGTGGATGGTAAATTAGTAGGCGATGTGGATTTTGCATCGGTTCAACCAAAAGCAAGTTTAATTACACCGGTTCCTAAAGGGGTAGGTCCGATGACGATTACAATGTTATTGGACAATACTTATCAAGCATATTGTCAACATATTGGAAAGGATAAATAAATGATCCAAGATTATGATTTAAATGATGTGGTGGAAATGAAAAAACCACACCCATGCCATCAGGCAAAAACCTGGACGGTTATTCGTATGGGAGCGGATATTAAAATCAAATGTGATGGTTGTGGTGCTGTTGTAATGATGCCGCGCCATGAATTTGAACGAAAATGTAAAAAACTGGTTAAGAAAAGTGAGCAATAAAGAAAACGCATTCGATTGAAACGAATGCGTTTAGTCTTTATAAGAAAGCTTGAATCCTTCACCATGGACTTGATTTGTGTCTGAAGTAATGACAAAGGCATTTTTATCCACTTTTTCTAAAATATCCAATACTTGTTTATATTCACGTCGATCTATAACTACTACAACCATCTTTCGTGGTTCTTGTTTATACCCGCCATAAATATCAATTATCGTTGCACCACGTTGAACTTCATCTTGAATTGCTTGATTAATTTCTTGCCAATGATCCGAAATAATTTGAATTTGCAAACTACGGGAAGCTCCATAACTGGTTTCAATTCGTTCGATCACAATTGCTGAAATAAACACGGATATTAATCCGGTTAACATGGATTCAATTGGATAATTCATCAAACCAACGACAACAGTTAAAAAGTCACATAACAAAATAAATTTGCTTGTTTCTATCCCTGTGTAATGATTCAAAATTAAAGGAGGAATATCCATACCACCTGTACTCGCACCTACACGAATAACGATACCAACGCCTACCCCAACTAATAATCCGGTATAAATGGAAGCCAGTAATGGCGGTATATCTAAGCTGATAGGAAAATAGCCTAATAAGGTGACAAATATTGGATAAAGGATGGATGAAACAACTGTTTTAACAGCAAATTCCTTACCCAAAACAAAATAACCTAATATAAACAATCCGACGACCAATATATTGGATAACGTAGCAACATCGATTATTGGGATAAATGGTGATATCGCTACAGCTAAACCGGCAACGCCTCCGGTGAGTATATCAAATGGTAAGATGAAGTATTGCACAGCTACCGCAACACAAAGATTCCCTACCAAGATATAAAGAAAGTCTTTTAAATATTTTTTATTCATACCTTACATTTTACTCTAAATGCTATAATTACTCTCATGAAAAAATTAAAATACTGGATTCCTGTAATAATCATATTAGTTTTTATTTGGGGAAATTCGCTATTGAATGGAACCATTAGTGAATATATCTCTTCATTTATTCATATGTTATTTTCAGGAAAAAACCAAGCGGATATTATTGCCAATGGTTATGACCATTTATTGCGTAAATTAGCTCACTTTAGTGAATACTTAGCGTTATGTGCGAGCGTTATTTATGCGTATTACCATACATTAAAAAAACCACATGACTATATAAAGTACACATGGTTATTTTTACTAGTTGCACCATTGGACGAGTTTATTCAATTGTTTGTTGCAGATCGTTCAGGTTCATTTAAAGATGTACTTATTGATTGGAGTGGATTTTGTCTGGGATTTATGATTATTCATTTCATGATTAATCATTTTTTAAAGTGTAGGCAAGTAAAGTATCCAATTGATTAAGTTTTTCTTTTTCAATAATATGTACATGCAATTCACTGGCTTTATTTAATAAATATTCCGTTATCTTATTGGTGTCCCGATTAATTGCGACCATACTGTGCGAACTTGGTCCGCCAAAGTGGGTTGCATTAGTGTATATTTCATAAATATCTTCTTGATGTATTTTATTGAGTTTACACGATAAATATATGGGTTGATTATCTTTAATAGCAATCAAATCAATTTCACTGGTTGCGTCATAATAGCCTTGCTTAAAATGTCCATTATAGTCAATGGTGACACTCATTTTTACATCATCAAATAATTTTGATTCTAGGCATACGATATAACAATACATTTCCAATATTTGCCCCATCACTTTAAAAATATGGGTATAATCTGGGTTCATGGCAATAATCAGTTTGCTTTTATTGCATACTGTGCATACTCCTAAATTTTCAAGTTCATTAAATATTTTTAAAGCTTTTTTATCGATTGGGGTGATTGCTTTGGAAAAGTTAAGCACTCTTTGATTGCTTTTTGATAGTACATAGGGAAATGCTTCAATTAACCCATAAGACCCCGAATCGATCGATGGGGCAAATATTCGATATATTTGTTTAATAATGCAACGACTTTCTTCGCTATGAAAGTCTTTGGGTGAATAATGCAATGAATTCTTTTTAACCGAAGCGCCCATTGACTCTATGGAATGACGAATATGTAAGTTTTCGACTTTTAAATGGTTCACGTTACCAACAATTGCATAGAAGCAATTATCGCGATTACTGTAATAAAAAACATTATTGTAAGTCATGCAATGACATAATAGACGCATACTATCGTGTTGGTCATTACTTGTAATATCCACATCGGCATCTTTAAATGAGTTTAAAACGTTATCTAACTCATGTTTGGTTAAATCAACAGAAATCATTTCTGGATAATAGTGATGCTCATTAAAAATTGATTGATGATGGGCTAATACGTCCAAACGTATTTCATCCATTGGGATAAAACTTAATGTAACAATACGATCATAGTGATAAGCCAATGCTGACATAACACTTGTTATGGCTTGTTTATGGTAAAGACGAATTAAAGTTGTCATATATATTCCCTTTTAATAATTCTATTATAACTTAAATCATCCCGTGTCTTTGGTTGTTAAATTACTAAATTCAATGTATGATTAACAGGATTAATTTAAATATTAATCGACTCAATTCTCCCTATAGTTAAATGGATATAACAAGTCCCTCCTAAGGACTAGTTGTAGGTTCGATTCCTACTGGGGAGGCCATTTAAAACTAATGGAGAGCCTTTTTGTTAAAGGCGTTAGCTAAGAATATTTAAAAGAAAAGCACATTAAATGTGCTTTTTCAATTAAAAAAATCTATTAGTTTTACTCTTTTTCAACAGAATAAATAATGATGTAGGTATCAAAAGGTTTGATTTTGAATGTAATCTGCATTTAAATTATACAATTTACAGCAATATTTAACTGTATCACCGGTTTTTATGTCTAATACATTGATGTAATAAATGTAGATGGCTAGTAACTTCCTTAGTGAAACAGAATTAAATTTAATTTCAAATAATTACTCATAATAATAAAATAATATTTCATAAAATTTTGAAATGTGATATAGTGAATTCATAAAGAAAGCGCTTTGATGGAGGTGTAAGGTGGATTTACTATTTCAAAAACGTAAGATTCTGTGGGGCGGTGCAACAGCAGCAAGTCAATATGAAGGTGGTTGGCAAGAAGGTGGGAAAGGAATTGATACACAAGATGTTCGTCCATACATCCCACGCACCAACAATGCTACAACTGCAACACGTTTACTAACCCGTTCAATGATCGAAAAGGGTGAAACTGATACGCAAGGAAGATATCCTTTTCGAGATGGCAGTAAAGGATATTATCATTTAGAAGAAGATATTGAACTTTTAAAAGAATTGGGAATGGATATATATCGTTTATCCATTAGTTGGGCACGTTTGTTTCCTAATGGGGATGAATTAGAACCAAATATTAATGGAGTAGCCTATTATAATTTAGTGTTTAACAAGATTCGTGAAGCTGGATTTAAAGTGTTTCTAACAATGAACCATTATGCAATTCCGTTAAATTTAGTTAAAAAGTATGGTGGATGGACGAATCGGAAGTTAATCGATTTCTATTTAAGATTTGCAAAAGTGGTATTTGAGCTTTGGGGAGATTGCATTGATTATTACTTACCATTTAATGAAATCAATGCAGGTTATTTCTCGCCATATAATGGGGTAGCTTTATTAAAACCAGAAAATGAAGGATATGATCAATCGTTAGTGTTTAAATCTTTGCACCATCAATTTGTTGCTTCCGCAAAAACAATTCAATTGGGGCACTCAATGGTTAAAGGTAAGTTTGGGGCAATGGTCGCATGTTTTTGTTACTATCCTTACAGTTGTAAACCCGAAGACAATTTAAAACAAACATTGGATGAAAATACCAATACTTGGTTTTGTATGGATGTATTAAGTCGAGGTTATTATCCGTCTTATATGCAGGCATTCTTTAATGCCAATGGCATTGATTTTGAAATAAGTGACGAAGATAGAAAGTTACTAAAGGAAAATACGTGTGATTTTGTTAGTTTTTCATACTATCAATCTTCTGTAGCAAGTTGTGAAGAAAAAGAAAAGACAGCAGGTAATCTAGTTGTAAGTACAAAAAATCCGTATTTACAAGCCAATGAATGGGGATGGCAGATTGATCCTGTAGGGTTAAGGGTAACATTAAATCGTATTTATGATCGCTATCAAAAACCAGTTATTGTCAGTGAGAATGGATTTGGTTATGCAGATGTTATGGAAAGTGATTATCAAATTCATGACCAATACCGCATTGATTATTTAAATCGTCATTTCCAAGAAATATTAAAGGCACAAAATGATGGAGTGGATGTGGTTGCTTACATGATGTGGGGAATCATTGATATTGTTTCAGCCGGAAGTTGTGAAATGGGAAAACGTTATGGAGTAATTTACGTTGATTCTGACAATTATGGAAATGGTTCATATCAACGTTATAAAAAAGATAGTTTTTATTGGTATCAAAAATTTATGAGGGAGTATCGTGAAAATGATTGAAAATTTGGGGAAACTAAATACAGAACAACAAAATCCAAATACACTGGATATTGATCGTGTTTCAACAGAAGAAATGTTAGCAAAGATTAACGCGGAAGATAGCAAAATTGCTGGCGTAGTAAAAGAAGAAATTCCATCCATTGCGAAATTAATTGATAAAGCATATGAATGTGTAAAAAATGGGGGAAGAATTCTTTATGTGGGTGCTGGGACTTCAGGTCGTTTAGGTATCTTGGATGCTAGCGAATGTCCACCAACCTATGGTGTTAGTGATGAATTAGTTCAAGGTGTAATCGCAGGTGGTACTCCAGCAATCTTTAAAGCGCAAGAGGGTGCCGAAGATTCCAAAGAATTAGCAGTTAATGATTTAAAAGAAAGAAAGTTAAGCAATAAAGATATTGTTATTGGTTTAGCTGCATCCGGTAGAACACCTTATGTTATTGGGGCGTTGGAATATGCTAACGAAATTGGTGCAGCAACAGGTAGCGTAAGTTGTGTAGATGAGGCGCAATTATCAAAGATTGCTAAATTTCCGGTAGAAGTTGTAACGGGAGCAGAAGTAGTTACTGGTTCAACCCGAATGAAAGCTGGAACTGCGCAAAAGATGGTATTAAATATGATTAGTACATGCGTAATGATTAAAATGGGTAAAGTTTATCACAATTTAATGGTAGATGTTCAACCTTCCAATGAAAAATTAGTGATTCGCGCAACACGAATGATTCAACAAATATTGCAAGTGGATGATAAAAAAGCAAGCGACTTATTTGAAGCCAGTGGACGTAATGTTAAACGTGCCATTGTTATGCATGCATTAAATTGTGATTGTGCGCAAGCACAAGAAAAAATGGACCAAGGCAAAGGTGTTTTGGCCAATATCATTTAGATTTTAGGAGGTAAAGAAGATGGAAGAAATGGAAATGATAATATTTGAAATTATTAGTAATGGTGGTACTGCGAAAGGTTTAGCGTATGAAGCGATTGCGCAAGCTGAAGATGGGAATTTTGATAAGGCGGATGAGTTATTAAAAGAAGCGGATGAATATTTAGTAAAAGCACATCAAATTCAAACAAATTTAATACAAGATGAAGCTAACGGTAAACATCATCAAGTTACGGTTTTGTTTGTCCATGCACAAGATCATTTAATGACAGCGTTGGAAGTACGAACATTGGCGGATAATTTGATACGTATGAATAAACGCTTGTATGCGCTAGAAAATAAATAATTATGGCAAGAAAAGTAATTTGGCAAAGTAAAGCTAAACATGGTAATCATCAGTATAAGTCGGTAATGGGAGAAACTGATTATGATATTCCAACATTTGGATACAAAAGTTCTTTTATCATAGTGGCTTCAATTATCATAACGCTATTTATTGTTCCGTTTATTTGTGATTTATTAATGATTGACTATCGCCTACCTACGGTTATTATTGGGGGATTGGTATCTGGGTTTTCGGCTGCTTATGCTCAATTTTTCGTTCAGTCCTCAAAAGGATTCTGTAAAAGCTTCTGGATTGTCGGAAGCTTGCTCTCCTTTTTTAGCGCAGGCATAATTGCAGCTTTAGTATACACAGGCATTGTTTTGTAATATTATTTCAAAATTAAATTTAATTTAATGAAATTTTATTGTAAGAAAGCGATTTCATTGGTATAATGTTCACATAAGAACAAAAGAAAGGAGATACAAATGAAAGTCTTATTGGTTTGTTCACAAGGTATGTCATCTGCGATTGCAGCAAAAGCATTGCAAGATGCAGCGGCAAAGCAAGGAATTGAAATGGAAGTGAATGAATGCTCAACGCAAGCGTTTGCGGAAGAAATTAAAAATGGTTATGCAATTGGTTTAGTTGCACCACAAATTCGTCACCGCTACGATACATTAAAAAAAGAAGCAGATGCTGCGGGTATTCCATGCATTTTGATTCAACCGCAAGGCTACACTCCGTTGGGAGGGCCTAAACTATTAGCTCAAGTAAAAAGTGAATTGGGCGAACTTAAATAATTAAAAAGGGGATTTTTATGTTTGAAAAATTTGCATCTGTTTTAGATGAAAAATTATCGACACCGATGGCTAAATTGGCAGAACAACGCCATTTACGTGCTATCCGTGATGGTATTATTGCAACACTACCATTAATCATTGTTTCATCCATGTTTATGGTTATTGCATTTTTACCAAATTCAATGCCTGCAGATTGGGCAATCACACAATTTATTTCTGCAAATGCTACTAAGATTTTATTACCTTACCGTGTGTCAATGTATATTATGACGTTGTATGCTGTGTTTGGTATTGGATATTCATTGGCTAATTCATATGAGTTGGATGGATTATCTGGAGGTATCTTAGCTGAATTAGCATTCTTATTAACAATTATTCCAGCTAATATTGCTGCACCAAGTGCCGCAGTGACTGAGTTAGCAAAAACCAATGCTGATTTAGCAAATTACTTAGCACAAGTACCAAGTGGATTTGTATTGCCAATGGGTAACTTAGGTAGTGCGGGTATGTTTATTGGTATTTTGGTATCATTCTTTGCAGTTGAAGTTTATCGTTTCACACAAAAAAGTGGTTTCAAAATTTCAATGCCACCGCAAGTACCTTCTTCCGTTGCACGTTCTTTTGAATCATTAACTCCAACAGCTATTGTATTGATTGTCGTTGCAACAATTTGTATGTTCTTGCAAATTGATGTTCACGGTATGATCAGTAAATTAATTGTTCCATTAGTAAGTGCGACAGATACATTACCTTCTATCTTATTGTTAGTATTCCTTGTGACCTTCTTCTGGTCATTTGGTATTCATGGTGTTTCCATTGTTGGATCCATTGCGCGTCCATTATGGTTGATTTTATTGGAAGAAAACACAACTGCGTGGGCTGCAGGTACTGCTATTACAAATATTGGGGCAGAACCTTTCTATCAATGGTTTATATGGATTGGTGGTTCAGGTGCAACATTAGCATTGGCATTATTATTTGCTTTTAGAAGTAAATCCGCTTATGGTAAAGCATTAGGAAAAACTGCATTAGTACCTTCTATCTTCAATATCAATGAACCAATGATCTTTGGGGCTCCAATTGTATTGAACCCAATGCTTATTATTCCATTCATTATCGCACCAATCGTGAATGCGATTATTGCTTATTTCTTGACAACTGCTGGTTTGGTAAGCCGCGTTGTAGCAACTGCACCATGGACATTGCCTGGTCCAATTGGAGCGTTCTTGGCTTGTGGAAATGATTGGCGCGCATCGGTATTAAGCATTGCATTGATTATTTTGGATTTATTAATTTATTATCCATTCTTTAAAATGTATGACAACAATTTGTTGGCTGATGAACAAAGCCAAGAAGTTGAAGCTTAGTTACATTACATAATATATAAGCCCTGTTATTATTTAATACAGGGCTTATTCTTTAAAGGAGAATTTTAATGAGAAGATTAGGTATTTCGATTTATCCTGAAAAATCGGATAAAGACACAATTTTAAATTATATAGATCAAGCGGCAAAAGCAGGATTTAAGCGTATTTTTTCATGTCTTTTATCAGTAAGTAAAAGTAAAGAAGAAATTAAAGCAGATTTTAAAGAAATTAATAATTATGCAAAAGAAAGAGGGTTTGAAATCATTGTTGATGTTTCTCCTCGCGTTTTTGATGAATTGGGTATTAGTTATAAAGATTTGAGTTTTTTTAAAGAAATTGGAGCTGATGGATTACGTTTGGATGCAGGATTTACTGGTAATGAAGAATCGGTAATGACATATAATCCTTTCGGATTAATTATTGAAATAAACATGAGTAATGATGTACATACAATTGATACGATTATGGATTATCAACCCAATCGTTATAAGTTATACGGATGTCATAATTTCTATCCGCATGATTATTCAGGTTTAGGATTGGATTTCTTTATTTCGTGTTCAAATCGTTTTAAAAAGTATGGTTTACAAACTGCTGCATTTATTACAAGTCAAAATGAGAATACATTTGGTTCTTGGCCAGTTACCCAAGGTTTGCCAACATTAGAAATGCATCGTCATTTACCAATGGATGTGCAGGTTAAACATTTAATTGCGTTGGATTGTGTGGATGACTTTATTATCTCAAACTGTTATCCAACCAAAGAAGAATTGGATAAGGTCGCAACTTTGGATTTGTCCTTAGTTACATTTGATATAGACTTAGTGGATAATGTGGGAGAAATTGAACAAAAAATATTATTTGAAGAATTACACTTTAACCGAGGGGATCAAAATGAAAATATGATTCGTTCCACTCAATCCCGTGTTAAATTTAAAGGCCATCATTTCGCATTATTTAATGCGCCAGAAACAATTCACAGAGGTGATGTAATTATTGAAAGCAGTGAATATGGTCATTATGCTGGTGAATTGCAAATTGCGTTGCATGATATGAAAAATAGTGGCATGAGTAATGTTGTAGGCTATATTAAAAAAGAAGAATTATTCTTATTAGATAGCATAAAACCTTGGCAAAAATTTAGAATTCGAAAGGCTTAGTTATGGATTATTTTATTGGCATTGATGGTGGGGGAACTAAAACAGCATTTACGTTATACAATGAATTAGGTAATACCTTAAACCATATAGTTTTACCCAGTTGTCATGTATTGCAAACAAGTGATCAACAAGCCATTGAAATATTGAAACAAGGTGTATTATCTTTATTGCCTGATGACGTAAATTATGATCATGTCTATATTGGTTGCGGATTAGCTGGTTATGGTAATGATGCATCATTGCGTAATATGATTGAATATCGCATTGAAAATAGTTTTAATGGAATGCATTATGCAATTGCCAATGATGCTCAAATTGGGTTAATGGGTGCATTGGATGGCAAGGAAGGTATATTCATTATTGCTGGTACTGGATCAATGGGGTTAAGTTATCAAAATTATCAATTTAAACGTGTTGGTGGTTGGGGATATACGCTTGGGGATGAAGGCAGTGCTTATTGGTTAGCGAAACAATTGTTGCAAGAATATACCATGCAAGTGGATGGAAGAAAGCCGCGAACAACATTGGTCGATAGCGTTAAAAAACACTGCGATTTAAGCGATGACTATGATATTATTTCCTATGTAAATACGAAATTGCATAATAAACGGGATGAAGTCGCTTTTCTTGCGCCTTTAGTATTTCAATTAGCACAAAATCACGATGAAGCAGCGTTGCAAATTTATGCTAACCTTGCGCATGAATTGTCGTTATTAATTAATACACTTGCACGCGATTTTAAAGGTACGGTTAATGTGAGTTATACCGGTGGGGTTTGGAAAGGCCTATCCTTTATCGTTCCGTATTTAACATTAAATAAGAATGTTAAGTTATGTGAACCATTGCATGATCCATGTTATGGCGCTTACTTAATTGCGAAACAAATAAGGGATAGTAAAGTATGAGTTGTATATTTAAGATTAAAGAAGCGTTTGGCTCGTTTACCCAAAAAGAAAAAGTTATTGCGCAATATATATTGGAACATCGAAATGAAGCAATTGAAAAAAGTGCTCAAGAATTGGGCGAGGTTACCAATACCAGTGCAGCTGCTTGGATTCGTTTTTCACAAAAGTTAGGTTTTAAGGGATTGACCTCATTAAAAGTTGATTTGGCAAAAAACTTAGATGAAGAAGATGAATTATTTAATGTGGTTATTGAAAAGCAAGACACATTAAATGTCATGGTAAAAAAGATTCAAGCAATGAGTGTTCAACAATTAGAAGGTACTTACAAATTACTCAATGTGACTTCATTGCAACAAGCCATTGAATGGATGGGTGATGCTCGTCGTATCTATCTGGCTGGTGTGGGCGGATCTGGTATTGTTTGTTTGGATTTAATGCATAAATTGACGCGAATTGATAAAAATGTAATTTTTTATGAGGATGTGCATATTTTAGCATCTCGGATTGCGCATATAAATAAAGATGATGTTTTAATTGCATTAAGTTATACCGGAGAAACACCAATTGTTAATGATTTAGTTGCCTATGCGAAAAATGCCGGGGCTAAAATTATTGCCATTACGCAATATAATATTAAATCTACTTTGGCATCGTTAGCAGATATTGCTTTATATGTACCAGTGGTGGAAAAAGAACTACGGCTAGGTGCTATTTCTTCGCGTAACTCAGCGTTAACGTTAACGGATTTATTGTATTATGGGTTAAGTAAAGCCCATTATGATCAAACGAAAAATGATTTAATCAAAACGCGTCAACTTATTCAATTATTAAATAGTTAGTAGGAGTTTATGTTAGCAGTCGGTCTAATGTCTGGGACTAGTTTGGATGGTATCGATGCTGTTTTATGTGATATATGTGGTAGTGGAAATACTACCCGTATAAAACAGCTTGAATTCACCACCTTACCTTTATCCAGTGAAATCAAAGAAAAAATTAAAAGATGTTGTAACAACCAAGCTACGGTTGCTCAAGTATGTAGTTTAAATTTTGAATTGGGGGAATTATTTGCTAAAGCAGTACAGTCTGTATGTAAACAATATGGTGTTAAAACCACGCAATTGGGATTTATCGCTTCCCATGGGCAAACAATTTACCATATTCCGCGTAAAACAAGCGATTATGCAGCTTCAACGCTTCAAATTGGTGAAAGTGCAGTCATTGCACAACGTTGTGGTTGCCCCTGCATTGCCAATTTTCGTGTTAAAGATATGGCTGCAGGTGGTGAAGGTGCACCTTTGGTGCCGTTTAGTGAATATATTTTATATTCTAAAAAAGATGAAGCAGTGGCATTACAAAATATTGGTGGTATTGGCAATGTAACAGTTTTACCAGCTAATGGTAGCATTGATGATGTATTTGCTTTTGATACAGGTCCTGGGAATATGGTGATTGATGAAGCAATGCAATGTTTATTTAATTTAGCTTACGATGATAATGGAACTATTGCATCTAAAGGTAAGTTAATTGAACCATTAATGGAACAATTAAAAAAAGATCCCTATCTTAGTTTAGTACCACCTAAAACTACCGGTAGAGAAGTTTATGGTAGTAACTATACGCATCAATTACTTAACCAATATAACACGTGTAATCCGGAAGATATAATCGCCACACTCACGTGGTTTACTGCGTATTCTATTGCAGAAAACTATCGTCGCTTTATATTGGATAAGCATGATGTAAAAAAAGTAATTCTTGGCGGTGGTGGGGCTCATAACGCATCTCTACGTTACTTTTTAGCCAATGAATTACCAGGTATTGCAGTATTAACCCAAGAAGATTTAGGTTATTCTTCGGATGCCAAAGAAGCCATTGCCTTTGTTATTTTAGGTAATGAAACATTGCACCATCAATTTTCTAATGTACCAAAAGCAACAGGTGCTAAACAAAAAGTAATTCTTGGTAATGTTACCTATCCTAATTAAAGGAGACATGCCATTTTATGATATATGGATAAAAATCCCACTGTTTTTGATAACAATGAAGTTATTCAAAACAGTGGGATTTTAAATGAATCAATTATTAAAACGAATTATATTTTCTGGATGATAGATTTGGGGAAGACTGTTAGGATCATTTAAATAATCAACGAACCATTGTGTGGTATCTTCCTTAAATGCTTCGATTGGTTCACCCTCGTTATACCATCCAGGATTTTCCCAAACATAATAAGTTACACCATCACTACCAACAAAAGATGCGATTGCAGTTTCTGGGGTATCGTCTGGAAACCAATGATATTCGGGATAAGCTTCGATTAACGGAACATCTCCATAACAGTATCCAATCCAACCTTGTTCACACATTGGCTCAAAATCATCGGCAGTGCAAGCGCTTATTGTTCTTACAATCCCAAAGTTGCCAACTTTATGCTCATCGGTGTTCCATTCATTAACAATAAATGAAAGCTCTTCGGGTAACTCTTTTGCAACTTTGATTTCAAATAATCCACCGACGGAAACATTTTCGTATTGTTCCGCATCTTGTCCTACATCTGGATTTTTAGTAACAGTAACTTTTTCTGTAGGTGTTGGTGATACACTTTGTTCAGGTATAAATGTTGGAACAGTAGAAGGTACAGGTTGTTCAGTTACGGTTGGTTGAGAAGTTGTTGTACCTGGAGAATTACAACCCACTAATAATAGTAGGCTGCTGATAGTACAATACAATTTAATAGAACTTTTGTTATACATGAATTTATCTCCTGAATTGTTATTAGTAATTGTATTCTATGTTTTTTTTTGTTTTTGTAAAGAATTTGGTAGTTAAGTTTTGGAAATTTAAATATGTGTATAACAGGTTTATAGGAGTAATGTTAATACTGTCCTTGTTTAAGAATGATTAGTTTTTCAAGAGGTATGATTGCGCTTACATTTTTGTTGAATTATGGAAATCCACTTTTTTATCAGATTACTGTTTGGATGGTGTTGATAGAAATGAATAAAAAAGGTAAACTAAATGTGGTTTTGTTAATGCTTGTATATGTGTTAAGGAATGGTTGACACGTTTCTACCCACTGCCGTATTCAGTGGACTACAAGTACTATTATCTTTAATAGTGGTTGAATCGTAATATACAAGTAATCCAACAAGGTAGGTAAGAATGAACAATTTGTTGTCAGTTGGAAATCTTAATACTAAAAAAACTGTTTTTAACGCACCTAAATTTTAAGTGCGTTTTTATTTTTGCTTAAAAAAATTAAAAGGAGTATCTAATGATTAGCGAAAAAGACTATTTTTTAACTGGAAAAATTAATGAAGAATGTGGATGTTTTGGCGTTTATAACGTTGAAAATGCAGCATCATTAACTTATTTTGGACTACATGCATTGCAACATCGTGGGCAAGAAGCGTGTGGTATTGCTGCCAGTGATGATACTCGCATTGAGTGTGTTAAAAATAAAGGCTTGATTTCGGAAGTTTTCAATACGGATATTATCAATGCGTTGGGTGGTACGCATGCGATTGGTCATGTGCGTTATTCGACTGCAGGAAGCAATGTCATTGAAAATGTTCAACCCATTATTGTTAGAGCACACCAAGGCGAATTTTGTGTTGTTCATAATGGTCAAATTGTAAATGCACAAGAATTGAAAGTCGAATGTGAAAAGGATGGTTCTATTTTCCAAGGAAGTAGTGACAGTGAAATTATTGCCCATTTAATTCAAAAAGAAGAAGGCACGTTTGTTGAAAAAATCATGAAAGCTTGTCGTAAGTTAGAAGGTGCCTTTGCGTTTATTATTATGACGAAGGATTGTATGTATGCTATTCGTGATAAAAATGGATTAAGACCATTAACCATTGGTAAGGTGGATGATGGTTATTGTATCAGTAGTGAAACGTGTGCGTTTGAAATTGTGAATGCTAAATTTATTCGTGATATTCAACCAGGTGAAGTTATTCGTATTGCGCAGGATGGTGTTAAAACATTCAAATATACCGATGAAGTTCAACATAAAATGTGTGCAATGGAATACATTTACTTTGCACGTCCGGATAGTACAATTGATGGCATTAATGTTCACTCATCCCGTAAAGCTGCAGGACGTATTTTAGCGCAAAGTGATGATGTGGAAGCTGACTTAGTGATTGGTGTGCCAGATAGTTCATTATCTGCAGCAATTGGTTATTCGGAAGCTTCTGGTTTACCTTATGAATTGGGATTAATTAAAAATCGTTATGTGGGTAGAACATTCATACAACCTACCCAACGGCAAAGAGAACGTGGGGTAAGAATGAAATTAAGTGCCATTAGTGCCATTGTCTCTGGTAAACGTGTGGTGATGATTGATGACTCCATTGTTCGTGGAACAACAAGTAAACGAATTGTGCAACTATTAAAAGAAGCTGGAGCAACTGAAGTGCATGTAAGAATTGCTTCTGCGCCAATTATTAGCCCTTGTTTTTATGGTGTTGACACATCAACTTATGAAGAATTAATTAGTGCGCGTATGGATTTGGAACAATTAAGAGAATTTATTGGTGCCGATACTTTAAAATTTATGAGCATTGAACAAATGGAATTGGCCATGGGTAAAAATTTGTGTGTTTCTTGTTTTACAGGAACATATCCAACGCAATTGTATAGTTATGAAAATAAATTAAGAAAGGATTAATATGATTGATCGTTATTGTCGAAAAGAAATGGCGGCGATTTGGGACGATCAAGCAAAATTTTACATGTATCTAAAAGTAGAACTTTTAGCTTGTCAAGCGTGGTCTGAATTAGGTGAAATTCCTAAAACCGATATGCAATTGTTATGGGATAATGCATCGTTTGAGTTAAATCGAATCTTTGAATTGGAACAAGAAACTCATCATGATGTGGTTGCGTTCACTCGTGCCGTTAGTGAATCGTTGGGTGAAGAAAAGAAATGGATTCATTATGGACTAACCAGTACCGATGTTGTGGATACCGCATATGGTGCATTGTATCGAAAAGCCAATGATATATTACAAAACGATTTGAATCGTTTTGTATCCGTTTTAAAAAAACAAGCACTAACTTATAAAAATACGCCATGCATGGGAAGAACTCATGGTGTACATGCTGAGATTACCTCTTTTGGGCTGAAGTTTGCGTTATGGTATGACGAAATGCAACGAAATATGCAACGCTTTACATTAGCGCGGGAAATGATTGAAGTGGGTAAAATTAGTGGTGCAGTCGGTACATTTGCGAATACACCACCATTTGTTCAAGACTATGTATGTCAACAATTAGGAATACAAAGTGCTAACATTTCCACACAAGTATTGCAACGTGATCGTCATGCATTCTACTTTTCAACCTTAGCGTTAATTGCCACAAGCATCGAAAAAATGGCAACAGAAATACGCCATTTGCAACGTACTGAAGTAAGGGAAGTCGAAGAAAGATTTCGTAAAGGGCAAAAAGGAAGCTCTGCTATGCCACATAAACGCAATCCCATTGGCAGTGAAAATATGTGCGGTTGTGCACGGGTAATGCGGGGATATATGACAAGTGCATTTGAAGATGTCGCATTATGGCATGAACGCGATATTTCACATAGCAGTGTGGAAAGAATTATTGCACCGGACGCAACGGAATTATTGGATTACATGTTAAATCGTTTTACCACAATCATTGAAAACTTAACTGTATTTCCTGAAAATATGATTGCCAATATTTATAAGACGCATGGTGTTATCTTTTCACAACGCTTTATGTTAAAACTTGTGGAAAAAGGATGGTCACGAGAAGCGGCATATGATTGTGTGCAACCTAAAGCCATTCAATCATGGGAAAATAAAATTGATTTTAAAACATTAATGGAAAGTGATCCAAAGGTAAGAGAAACTTTGAGTAGTGATGAAATCGATGATTGTTTTGATTTAAATTATCATTTACGTAATGTCGATACAATATATGAAAGGGTAGGATTGAAAGATGATTAAACCAGTTGTAGGAATTGTAATGGGAAGTAAAAGTGATTTACCGGTTTTAGAAGAAACATTTAAAATTTTGGATGAATTAAATATTCCTTATGAAAAAAATGTATACAGTGCACACCGCACTCCAATGGAAACAATTGAATATACACAAAGTGCTAAAGAAAGAGGCATTAAAGTATTAATTGCTGCAGCTGGAGGTGCGGCACATTTGGCTGGGGTTATTGCTGGGAATACGACGTTACCTGTTATTGGCATTCCCATGCAAACAAGTGCTTTAGGCGGAATGGATTCGTTATTATCCACTGTCCAAATGCCAGCTGGAGTACCTGTGGCAACAGTTGCCATTGGTAAAGCTGGCGCTAAAAACGCTGCTTATTTGGCGGCAAGTATTTTGGCATTAAGTGATGATGATGTTGCGCAAAAAATGGAAGCACATAAAGCGGAAATGCGTCGTGTCGTTTTAGAAGATATGAAGTTGTAGGAAGGAAGCGGTCATGAGTTTAAAAAACGTACGTTTATTTATTGAAAAAAAGCCTGGGTTCCAAACGGAAGCAAATGTATTGTTAAATCAATTGAATGAAAATTTTAAATTAAATGCAACTAGTTTACGTATTTTAAATGTATATGATGTATTTAATGTTAAAGAAGATGTATTACCGAATGCAATTCAAACAATTTTTAGTGAACCAGTAACAGATGATGTTGTGGATTACCCAACAAATGAACACGCTTCAATTATTAATTTGGAAACATTACCAGGACAATATGATCAAAGAGCTGACAGTGCAATGCAATGCATGCGGTTGATTGATCCAAGTAGTAGTTGTGTGATTACGTGTGGGAAAACGATTGTAATTGAACCAAAATTAAGCGAGGACAATTATGTAAAGGTTACAAATTATTTAATTAATCCGATTGAGTCACGTGTAAAAGATATGAGTGTGTTAAAAGTGGATGATAATGTTGATGTAAAACCACTTGAACAATTTAATGATTTTATTGATTTAGATGCGGATGGTATTGCACAATTTGTGGCAAGTCATGGTTTAGCCATGAGTGTTGATGATTGTTTAAGTGTGCAAGCATACTTTAAAAACGAAGAAAAACGTAACCCAAGTGAAACTGAAATTAAAGTATTGGATACATATTGGAGCGATCATTGCCGTCACACAACGTTTGAGACAGCATTGGATTCAATTGAATTCCATACAGATCGTTTCCACGATGAAATTCAACAAGCTTATGAGTTGTATTTACGTTTAAGAAAAGATAATAAGCGCGAAGAAAAGCCAATTACATTAATGGATATGGCAACAATTAATTCCCGTAATTTACGTAATAAGGGATTAAATAATGAGGTTGAAGTATCGGATGAAATTAATGCATGTAGCGTATTTATAGATGTTGATCATAATGGACAAACCGAAAAATGGTTATTAATGTTTAAAAATGAAACACATAACCATCCAACAGAAATTGAACCATTTGGTGGCGCAAGTACATGCATTGGGGGAGCTATTCGTGACCCATTATCTGGCAGAAGTTATGTTTATCAAGCAATGCGTATTACTGGATGTGGCAACACGTTAGCTCCAGTAGAAGATACACTTCAAGGTAAATTACCACAAAGCGTGATAAGTAAAAAAGCTGCATTAGGAAATAGTAGCTATGGTAACCAAATTGGATTACCAACAACTTATGTTGAAGAAATTTTACATGATTCATATACAGCTAAACACTTAGAAGTTGGAGCTGTAGTTGGGGCTGCACCAGTAGAAAATGTAGTACGTAAAAAACCTAGTGAAGGTGATGTAATTGTCTTATTGGGTGGACGTACTGGAAGAGATGGTATCGGTGGTGCCACTGGTTCAAGTAAACAACATAATATGGAAAGTTTAAGCGTTTGTGCCAGTGAAGTACAAAAAGGCAATGCACCTGAAGAACGTAAAATTCAACGTTTATTTAGAAATGGTGCATGTACATCATTAATTAAAAAATGTAATGACTTTGGAGCTGGTGGTGTTTGCGTTGCTATTGGTGAATTGGCGGATGGCTTACGTATTGATTTAGATCAAGTAAGAACAAAATATGCTGGATTGAATGCGACTGAAATTGCTATTAGCGAATCGCAAGAACGTATGGCAGTTGTTGTAAGTCGCGATGATGTGGATGCATTTATCAACTTTGCTACGCAAGAAAACTTAGAAGCTTATCCTGTTGCTACTGTTACCAAAGAACCTCGTTTAGTGATGAGCTATAAAGGGGAAGAAGTGGTTAATATTTCCAGAGCCTTTATTGATACTGCTGGGGTTAGACAACATAACAAGGCAACTGTGGAAACCTTGGAAGGTAAAGAACCTTTTGCCAGTGATTACGATTTAAGTAAAGATGGCATTTTAGCAATGCTTAAAGATAAACAAGTAGCGTGTCAAAAAGGCTTAAAAGAAATGTTTGATGCGTCGATTGGTGCAACAACAGTAATGATGCCATATGGCGGTAAAACCCAAATGACACCAACACAAGCTTCTGTGCAAAAAATCCCAGTAATGGATGGTAAAACGACTACTTGTTCAATTTTATCTTATGGATTTAATCCAAAATGGATGGAATATTCGCCATACTTAGGCGCAATTCATTCAGTTGTTCAATCAATGGCAAAAACAATTGCTGTTGGTGGTGATTATCATCAAATTCATTTCTCATTTCAAGAATATTTCCAACGTTTAGGTAATAATACAAAAGCATGGGGAAAAGTAGTGGAAGCTTTACTTGGAACGATTGCGATACAAGATTATTTTGGTTTAAGTGCTATTGGTGGTAAAGATAGTATGTCTGGAACTTTTAATGACTTAGATGTTGTTCCGACATTAATTAGCTTCGCTTGTAGTGCTGCGAATACAAAAAATATCATTACACCAGAATTAAAAACTGCTGGGAATTGGTTATATTTAATTAAAAATGATGGTAGCTTTGATGCGATTAAACGTCAATTTGATTATGTAAGTGCTAAAATAGCCGATAAATCTATCGTTTCCGCTTACGTTGTTGAAGAAGGTGGAGCATTGGCTGCATTATTTAAAATGAGTTTTGGTAACCAATTTGGCTTTAGTATCAAAGGTTGCGAAAAATGCTTATTAGGTAATGGTCAAGGTTATTTTGTTGTCGAAGCTATTAAAGAACTTGAAGGTGAAGGCGTTAAATTGTTAGGTAATGTAACTGAAGGTGATTACGTAATTAATGACGTTACAATTACAAGTAATGAAGCAATATCTTCTTGGACAAGCTTATTTGATAATTTATACCCTCGTTTAAGCCAAGACAGTAAACAAGAAGTTGAAGCTTGTAACTATAGCGCATCAAAAGTATTTAAAGCAAAAGAAGTTGTGAATGAAGTACACGTTATGATTCCAGTGTTTCCAGGAACAAACTGTGAATATGATATGCGCAGAGCATTCGAGGATGAAGGAGCAATTGGTCATATCGTTGTATTTAAAAATGAAACACAAGAATTATTCAACCAAAGCATTGATGAATTTGTTGAAATGATCAATAAATGTCATATCTTAGCTATTCCTGGTGGATTTAGTAGCGGGGATGAACCAGATGGTAGTGCGAAATTTATTGTTAACGTTTTACAAAATGAAAAGATTAAATCGGCTGTGCATGGTTTATTGGACCGTGATGGATTAATTTTAGGTATTTGTAATGGATTCCAAGCTTTAGTTAAATCAGGTTTATTGCCATACGGTAGAATTCAAACGGTTGATTCGAGTGCACCAACATTATTTAGAAATGATATTTCACGTCATATTTCAACCGTTGTTTCAACTCGTGTGGGTTCAACGAATAGTCCGTGGTTACAAGGATTTGATTGTGGCGATGTGCATAGCATTGCGGTAAGTCATGGTGAAGGTAAATTCGTATGTGACGCGACAATGTTACAAAAGTTAAAAGATAATGGATGTATTGCATTCCAATATTGTGACTTAGTAGGTAATGTGACAAGTGATCCTAGTGTGAACATTAATGGTAGTGTAAATAATATTGAAGGTATCGTAAGTTTTGATGGTCATATCTTAGGTAAGATGGGACATAGTGAACGTTACGTTGAAGATGTATTTAAAAATATTAGTGGCAATAAAAAACAATCCATCTTTGCCAATGGAGTTGCTTACTTTAAGGGGGAAAAATAGTGTCAAATGCATATGCAAATGCGGGTGTTAACTTAGAAGCAGGTTATGAATCCGTAGAACGTATTAAAAAACATGTAAAACGTACCAATCGTTTAGGTATGGTCAGTGATATTGGTAGTTTTGGTGGCTTATTTGATTTAAGTGCCTTAAATATGAAAGAACCAATGTTAGTTTCTGGAACTGATGGTGTGGGTACGAAATTAAAATTAGCTTTCATGATGGATAAACATGACACAATTGGTCAAGATGTTGTGGCAATGTGTGTTAATGACGTTATTGCTCAAGGAGCTCAACCTTTATTCTTTTTAGATTATGTTGCGGTGGGTAAAAATCATCCGCAACAAATTGAAGCAATTGTTAAAGGGGTTGCGGATGGCTGTGTGTTGGCGAATTGTGCATTAATTGGTGGTGAAACTGCTGAAATGCCCGATATGTACAGTGAAGATGAATACGATGTAGCTGGCTTTACCGTTGGAGCTGTTGAAAAAAGTAAAATTATCACTGGTGAAAAAACTAAAGCGGGTGATGTTGTTATTGGTATTGCAAGTAGTGGTGTGCATTCGAATGGCTTTTCTTTAGTAAGAAAAATTGTTTTAAAGGATAATGCCTTAGATTTAAACCAAACTGTTGAAGGATTAGACGATACATTAGGCAACACATTATTGACACCGACACGTATTTACGTTAAACCGGTATTAAAAGTATTGGAAAGCGTGGATGTGCATGGTATTGCCCATATTACTGGTGGTGGTTTCTATGAAAATATGCCACGTTGTTTAAATAAAGGATTAGGTATCACAATTACAAAAGGTACGTGGGAAGTATTACCAATCTTTAATGTATTGCAACGCTTATCTGGTATTAGTGAAGATGAAATGTACAATGTGTTTAATATGGGTATTGGTATGATTCTTGTTGTGGATGAAAAAGATGTGGATAATACATTGGAAATCTTAAGTCAACAAGGAGAAAAAGCCAGTGTGATTGGTAAAGTTGTTGAAGGGCAAGGAGTTAACTTTCAATGATTTCCATTGCTGTCTTTGCGTCAGGAACTGGAACAAACTT
>CALCFG010000080.1 GCA_937900565.1 uncultured Erysipelotrichaceae bacterium | reverse complement strand
GCCAATTGTTTAATGCACAAAATTGAAAAGGAAATATTTCCTCATTATGATTATTTTGAAAAAATCTATTTTAGTTGTGATTACCAATTAATGAAACCGCAATTGGGTTTGTATCAATTGGTTTTAAATGAACAACATTTAGATCCTAATGAATGTTTATTTGTTGATGATTTATTGGATAATGTAAAAGCTGCGCAAGCGTGTGGCATTCACGGATGTCACTTTGATGGCAGTGCGCAATGTGTCTATGCTAAACTCGAACAACTGAATGGAAAGGAAAATCAACTATGTTAAAAAAACATTGGGATATCTTTGTTTTATTGGCTGTTTTAGCATTGGATTTAGCCAGTAAACAAGTAATATCCACGCAAATCAATTTGCATCAAAACATTACTGTAATCCCAAATTTCTTTGCAGTTACGTATTATCAAAATACTGGAATGGCGTGGGGCTTATTTTCTAATGCGCCTGTATTATTAACGTTGGTTTCTATTGTGATTACTTTTGTTTTAATTACTATTTATGTGGATGCTTACAAACACAGCGAAACTTTTATGCGTTTATGTACAATGTTAATGATTGGTGGCGCATTGGGTAATTTATATGATCGTTTATTTTTAGGTTATGTAAGAGATTTTTTAAGTTTTAATATTTTTGGCTATGCGTTTCCTATTTTTAATATTGCCGATAGTGCGTTAGTTATTGGTGGTATTTTATGGGTAGGGTATTGCCTTTTCAGTGAATATAAAGGTAAGGGAGAGTAGATATGCGATTTACTATTGATGAAAGTATTGCAGGGCAACGTTTAGATAAAGCGTTGGCGTTATTAAATCCTACTTTAACGCGCAATTATATAAGTCTTTGTATTGATCAAGGATTAGTGTGTATTAATGATAAAAAAATAATAAAAGCCAGCACGAAATTGAAACAAGATGATCAAGTGGATTTACAGTTATTACCAAGTCAAGAAAGTGAAGTTATTGCACAAGATATACCACTTGATATTTTATATGAAGATCAAGATATTATTGTCATAAATAAGCCAAAAGATATGGTTGTTCATCCAAGTGTTGGTCATAACGATAATACATTAGTTAATGCTTTATTGGCGCATTGTACGGATTTAAGCGGCATTAATGGTGAAAAACGTCCAGGTATTGTTCATCGGTTAGATAAAGATACAAGTGGGGTGATGGT
>CALCFG010000079.1 GCA_937900565.1 uncultured Erysipelotrichaceae bacterium | reverse complement strand
TATCCGCAAGCAATCCGTGAATTACCAAAAGCGATACGTGATTGGGTAGGCAGTTCTAGCACGTTGGAATCATACGCCAACATGGATTCAACCACGTTGCATGGTGTAGTTCATTCACAATTTATCAAATCTTACAACGCAAAAGTGCAACAAGCTATGGAGCAAGCGAGCACAGGGAATGGCTCAATTTTAATTGATGAACATTTAGGGGCTGAAAAAGCTCCACAAATTGAAACAGCAAGTAACTTCCAAAGGTTAATGCTAGTTGATGGAATTATGAAGGTAATTGAATGAAGTTAAAACTTGATAAGAATTTATACACAACTAAAGAGCTTGCAGATTTGGTTGGAGTAACTGAGCAAACATTGCGTTTATGGGTTAGGTTTAAAGGCTTAAAAGCCTTAAAGTGTAAAAACAAACTGCTATTTCTAAAGAAAGATATTGAAGATTATTTTAATGGCGTTACAGACGAAGTCAGAATAAAGCACATGCATTTTAGCATTACGCCAAGTTTGCATGAATTTTTAGATGATAAAGCTAAACAGTCAAACATAAGCATGAATGAATATGTAAATAGATTGTTGGAAAAAGAAAGGGAGAAAGATAAATGGAATTAAGTAAAAAAGAAGCGTTTAAAAAGTTAACTATTTTAGGCAATGCAAAAAGTGGACTAAGTGAACGGATGGAAGCAATCGTTTATTTGGCACAATACTTAACATTGTGTTATGAACCAATTGAATTGACTGAAGATGATTTGGAAATGCATGCGGAGGGTACGGAATAATGAATAGCGTTACATTAACAGGCAGAATCGGGCAAGATTTGGAGCTTAGAGAAAGCAAAGACGGCAAAACTAAAATTCTAAACATCACATTAGCTGTTAGAGGCATTCAAAAGGATTCAACAAGTTGGATTAACTGCACAGTGTTTAACGGCTCTGCAGAGTACTTAAACAAGTATGCACAAAAAGGTTCACTTATTGGTGTTGAGGGCAGATTGCAAGAAGAAAGTTGGCAAGATGAAAATGGAAATAATCGCAGAAAGATTGTTGTAATAGCTTCGCGAGTGGAAGTGTTAAGCGGATTTGCTAACACTGAATCGGATGAACCTGTAAACATTAGCAGTGGAGATTTACCGTTCTAATGCTCAAAGGCATTGAATATTTGATTGGGGTTGATACAGGCACTGAACAAACTGCAATGTGCTTGTGTCAATTACCAACGCTTAAACCAATAGAGCATGTCAAAGTGCCTAACGCAGAGGCAGAGCGGTTACTCGAGTATTGGATATGTAAAAGCAAGAACACTGTTGTTGCAATTGAACTGTTAGAAAATCACGGAATGCCAATTGGGCAAACTACAATTCAAACCATTATAGAAATCGGACGCATTCAACAAATTTGTGAAAATAACTTTGTGCGTTGGATATTAATTAAGAGAAGCCAAGAAAAGATGATGATTTGTCATAATCCAAAGGCTAAAGATTCAAACATTAGACAAGCATTAATCGATATTTATGGAGGCAAAGGTACTAAGGCAAACAAAGGTTGGTTTTATGGATTTAAAGCGGACGAGTGGCAAGCATACGCAATTGCTCACACTTGCTACATGGACTTTAAAGATTAAATATACAAATTGTAATAAAAAGTTTACAAAAGACCTCAAAAACAGTGATTTTTGATAATTTAAACACCCTTTTTAAGAAAAAAGCGCAAATGCTAGAGAATATGGTGCGGAAGATCCTTATGGGTATAGTTGTACTGTGATTGAGAATGTGTGTCCATATTGCCACAGTGAAGAAATTGAAGAGCATATTGAAGAAGAAGATGAGGAGGCAGACGATTAACATGAAAATGCTTAGCTTATTTAGTGGTATTGGTGCTTTTGAAAAAGCATTGGATAACTTAGGAATTGATTATGAATTAATTAGCTATTGTGAAATTGATAAATATGCATCAAAATCATATTCTATGGTTCGTGGCGTAAGTGAAGATAAAAATTTATGGGATATTACTAAAATTGATTTTACTAAACTACCTAAAGTGGACTTAGTAACGTATGGCTTCCCTTGCCAAGATATTTCATTGGCAGGTAAACAAAAAGGGTTCTCGGATGAAAATGGTGAACTAACACGTTCTGGATTATTCTTTTACGCATCAGACGTGATTAAAGCAACACAACCTAAGTTCGCTATCTTTGAAAACGTGAAAAACTTAGTTAGTAAAAAATTTAAAAATGAATTTGATACTGTATTAAAAACATTAGATGAATTAGGTTATAACACATATTGGAAAGTGCTTAATGCAAAAGAATTTGGTATACCACAGAATCGTGAACGTGTGTTCGGTATAAGTATTAGAAAAGATATTGATCATGGATTTGAGTTCCCACAAGGATTCGAGCTAAAGTTGCGTTTAAAAGATTTACTAGAAGAAAACGTAGATGATAAGTATTATCTAAGTGAAACAGTACAGAAACGTTTTAAATTTACAGACACGACATTAACAAAAAATGTTATTGGAACAACTGCACCTGAATTTAGAACGATTGGTGAACGTGATTTGGTTTATAAAGAAAATGGAATC
>CALCFG010000078.1 GCA_937900565.1 uncultured Erysipelotrichaceae bacterium | reverse complement strand
TAAAATAGTCAGCAAGATATGAGTAACAGTTTGGGACAAAGTACGCTATAATAAACAAAAGAAAAAGAAAAAATTAGTGCCAATGACTTCTTTTTGGATTTAGAAGATATTCAAGAAGAGTTTACCGATGCGGATGTTATTGCCAGAGCCAGTGCGCAAGCATGGGATTTCGATGATGAATTCTTATCCATTGCGAAAGTTGATTATGATATTCAAGCCAAACCCGGCACTTACCCAGTCACTTTTGCGACAAGTAATGGCACTTCAGTAACTGTAAAAGCGATAGTAATTGAGCCGGAAAACGTGGAAGATGAAAAGAAAAATGTGGCCATTGCTGCCTATGATTTTAAAGTAACCATCGATGATATTAAAGATAGTGTTGCATTGGATACTGATATTAAAACTTGGGCGAATGCCTATGCTTGGAATTTGGAAGATGATAGTCCAGTGGATATCGTAGAAGTGGATTATGACTTTGATGATACAACTATTAGTGAAGGAGTATATCCAATTACCTTTAAAACAAAAGGACGTGTCTTTAAGATTCATACGACAGATTTAGCAAAAGAAGATAGTCGTGTCGCATTGCAATTTACACCTGAAGATATTCACGTTATGCGTAAGGAGATCGGGTAATGAATGCATTTGCTAAATTAGTAAAACCTTACATTGTATGGATAACATTATTCATTGTAATTCCATTATGCATGATTGTTTTGTATGCGTTTACTAAGGATGGACGATTATTAAGTTTTAGTTTTACGATTGATAATTTCTTACGTTTTTTTAAAGATGATATTTTCCCCTCTGTATTATGGAAAAGTTTGGTGATTTCCTTTAATACAACGATAATATGCATTATCTTAGGGTATGCCATTGCGTATGGGATTGCAAAAATGAAATCGCATCAACAAGCAATGATTATCTTACTAATCACATTGCCAATGTGGATCAACATGTTAGTAAGAACGTATGCTTGGCGTGGGATTTTAAGTAACACCTCTTTTAGCCCAGCGTTAAAAGTTTATATTGGTATGGTATATAATTTTTTACCATTTATGATTTTACAAATTCATGGCGCATTGTCCAAAATGGATAATTCATTGATTCAAGCCAGTTATGACTTAGGTGCCAATAAATTGCAAACATTTTTGCACGTTGTGTTACCACTTAGCATGCCGGGTGTGTTATCCGGAATTACATTAGTCTTCTTACCGGCAGTGTCTTCTTTCTTTATACCTAAACTATTGGGTGGTGGAAGTTTTGTTTTGGTAGGAAACTTAATTGAAAATTATTTTATTAATACCAATGATTGGAATTTTGGTAGTGCCATTAGTTTAATTATGGCGGTAGTGGTATTAGTTTCAATGGCCATTACAAAGAAAATGGACACCAAGGTAAGTGAAGGAGAGGATGATTAATGTTACGTAAAAATAATAAAATCTCTTTCTGGTTTGTTATCTTAAGTTTAATATTCTTTTATGCACCCATTCTATATGTTGTTTTCTTTAGCTTTAATCAATCGAAATCGCTAACTCATTTTACTGGTTTCTCTTTACGTTGGTATGAAGCAATGTTTGCTAACCGTACGATAATGGAAGCATTATGGGTAACGATTTATGTGGCAATTATTGCAACAATCGTATCTACGATTGTTGGTACGTTGGCAGCTATTGGCTTAAGCAAAAGTAAAAAAATTGTGCGTGAATTAGTGGATCAAATTAACTCATTGCCAATGATGATGCCAGATATTGTAACAGCAATCAGCTTAATGTTGTTTTTTATGGCATTAAATGTAAAATTAGGGTTAGGTACATTGATTATTACACATATCGTTTTTTGTATTCCTTATGTGATAATTTCGGTAATGCCGAAGTTGCGACAATTGGATCCTAACTTAGCTGAAGCAGCAATGGATTTAGGGTGTACACCGTTTCAAGCGTTGATAAAAGTCATAATCCCACAAATTATACCCGGCATTATTGCTGGTGCATTAATCGCATTTACGATGAGTTTTGATGATTTTGTCATTTCATTTTTTAATACAGGTGAAGGTATTAATAATATAAGTATTTATGTTTATACGATGTATAAACGAATTAATCCAAGTATCAATGCGTTAAGCACATTGATTGTAATATTTGTAACGATTGTTTTAATTTGCGTTAATGTGATTCCGTTGATTTTGGAAAGAAAAAAAGGTAAGAAAGGATTGAAGAAAGATGATGAAGAAAACGTTAGTTTGTTGCCTTAGTGCTAGCATTATGTTAGTCACTAGCGCATGTGGTAGCCAGGGGATAGCCAGTGATGTAAATTCAATGGAAACATATGGTTGTGATACTTTAAATGTATATAACTGGGGAGAATACATAGACCCAGCTACAATAACTGATTTTGAAAGTCAATATAATGTTACAGTAAGTTATTCACTATATGATAGTAATGAAAGTATGTACACTAAATTATTATCTGGTGCAAGTTATGATGTGTTATATCCAAGTGATTACATGATTGAGCGCTTAATTGAAGAAAATATGTTACTACCATTAGATAAATCATTAATTCCTAATTTTGATAAAATGAATCCAGATTACTTGGGTTTACCTTATGATCCGGAAAACACGTATTCTATTCCTTATTTTGCTGGAACAGTAGGTATTCTATATAATACCCAAAATGTCGATTCTGCAGTTGTTGAAGAAAAGGGATGGGAAGTTTATCGTGATCCTCAATTTAAAGGTAGGGTCGCTATGTATGATAGTGAACGTGATGCGTTCATGGTTGCATTTAAAGCGTTAGGTTATTCAATGAATACGGAAAATGATGCTGAAATACAAGCAGCTTATCAATGGTTATTGGATATGAATAAACTTACAGAACCAGATTACATGACAGATGAAGTTATTGATGGAATGATTAATTCGGATCATGATATTGCATTGGTATATTCAGGTGATGCTGCATATATTATGTCTGAAAATCCTGACATGGCATATTTTGAACCGACTTCTGGTACAAATACGTGGACCGATGGAATGGTTATTCCTGCGAATTCGAAATGTAGTAAATTAGCACATGAGTACATTAACTATATGTCAAGTGATGAAGCTGCTATAACAAATTCAAGTTTTGTTGGCTACACAAGTGCTAATGCAACTGCTGCTTCTACGGTAGGAAGTGAAAATTACGATGGTATCAATGCCTATACACCACGTGTCGGTTATGCGAAAGATGAAGTCTTTAAACACAATGATGTATTAAAGAAAACTTTGGGTGATCTTTGGATTCGTGTTAAATCAGCTAACTAAATAATTTACTAAAGAAACCGAGCCAATTATTTCGGTTTCTTTTTTAATCTACGAAAAGATTTAAAAACTTCTGTATAATAATTAGCATGGATAAATTATTTATATATGGAATTAAACACGAAGAATTTTTAAAGATTCAAGAAAAAATCAAAACATGTAAAGTTTATGCTTTGGACGATACAGTTTTAAATGATACAGTTCATGAAGTGGTGGATGTCCCTTACATGTTGTATCATTGTGAAGAAAAACCGAATGCTTTTGCTATCTTAGAAAGTAATCAAAGTGGCAGTGCATGGAAATTCATTATTGATGGTATTAATAAAATACCCAATTGCCCAAAAATGATAAAAGTAACGGTTACCAATCAAAATCGTAAATGGCCAATGCATATTTTATTTGAACACGTATTGCAAGAAGATCAATTATTCAAATATCGTTATTTATTAAAAGACTTAATGATTGAAAGCGCCAACATGATGAAAGATCACATGAGTCAAGAATATCAAATGGTACTTACTAACGCATTTAGTGTCTATGAAAATCAAGAAGCTACTTTGGCGCAAGTAAAACAAGCCATGGATGATTTGACTGTATTTGTGGAAAAGAATTAATATGGCGTCGGAAATTAAATTAGAAGATTTTGATCAATGGGTGGAAGCATTGACGCAATACCATTTACCCCGTTGGTCGAATTTACCAGATATCTTTTTATATAAAGATCAAGTGGTTACCTTGGTGGAAAAATATGTCGCACCTTTTGCCATTGAGGAAAGTTTAATCACCCCAGCGATGATCAATAACTATGTCAAATTAGGCATTATTCCTAAACCAGATAACAAGAAACGTTACGAACGTCGTCATGTCGCATTTTTAATCGCAGTTACCTTGTTAAAGGCAGTATTACCTTTAAAACTCATTGGTGAAGCAATTTATTTGCAAGCTGTGCAAGAAGGGGAACGGTTAGCTTATGATGGGTTTTGTGATGGTATTGAACGAGCAATTGCTGATTGCGTGAATGCTTATTTTAAAAAAGCATCCTTAAGTGAAGAAGTGAGTAAAGATACATTTCTTTTACGCTTTGGTTGCCAAGCATTTGCCAATAAATTGATTGCGATGAAGTATGTGGATTTAGCAAAGAAGGATAACAAATGGAACAATACGAACATTGCCTCAAATTATTAAGTGAAGAAGGCGTAAAAATAGATGATTTAGTGGACTTGGTTATGTTATTGCAAAGTCAATATAAACCGGGTTTAACACGAGAGGAATGTGAAAGCGCATTAGTAAGAATCTTAAATAAACGGGAAGTGCAACATTGCATAATGACTGGGATTTGTTTGGATCGTTTAACGCATAACAATGCGTTAAATGATGTTTATTTACAAAATGCCATTGTATCTGATGCGGGTCTGTATGGTATTGATGAAGTATTGGCATACGGTATTTGTAATTTATATGGTTCGATTGCTTTAACTAATTTTGGATATATTGATAAAGTGAAACCAGGTATTATTGCCAAATTAAACAATGTAGATCATGCGCAAGCATGCCATACATTTTTAGATGATATTGTTGGTGCAATAGTTGCTTCAGCCGCCGCGTCTGTAGCGCATAATTAATAATAGGAATTGAAAGGGGAGCATGTGGTAAATGATACGATTACATCTTTGTTAACTAAAGATGATTTAGTTTTTCATTTAAAACGCATCGGCATTGAAAATGGTGATGTTTTAGAAGTGCATTCCTCACTTTCCAGTTTAGGTTACGTCATTGGTGGTGCACAAAGTGTGGTGGATGCTTTGCTTAAAGCAGTGGGTGAAGAAGGCACCTTGGTAATGCCGCTACAATTCAGTAATAATAGTGAACCACTGTATTGGCAAAATCCACCCATTGATATTTCATTGATGGCGACAGTGAGAAAAAAAACACCGCCATTTGATCCAATCTGTAATGATTTAAGTGGTATGGGCGAAGTGGTTGAAAATTTAAGACGTCGTAAAAACGCCATCTTTTCATCGCATCCAAGTTGTGCGTTTGTGGCCTATGGTAAATATGCGCCATTAATTTGCAATCGACAAAGCTATCATTTTCCACTTGGGGATGATTCCCCAACGGCACGTTTAGTGGAAACACGAGCGAAATTTTTATGCATAGGTACACAATTGGATACATTAACAAGTTTACATTTGGCACAATATCGAGCCAATACCTATCCAGTTTGTATTAATGGTGCTAATATCTTAACCAACGGAACAGTCAACTGGAAAAAGTATTTAGATTTGTATGGTATTGATAGTGATTGGTTTGTAAAAATTCAACCTGCATTATTAAAACGACGACAATTATTTGTTGATAAAATCGGTTTGGCAAATGTTTATTATGGTTATGTGAGTCAAGTGGTTGAAGCATTAACCAAACATTTAGAAGTAACAACACCATTAGCGTTATATCGCTAATGGTGTTTTTTCTAAATATTGACTGATTAGTTCACTGACTTGTTGAAGTAATTGAACCGTTAAAGCATCAAATCGATTGTATACAAAACTATCAATATCCAATACGCCAACTAACTGTCCGTGGCTAAATAATGGTAATACAAGTTCTGAATTGGATGCACTATCGCAAGCAATATGATCTTTAACTGTATGCACATCATTGACAATGGTTATGCGCTGGCTGGTTGCACATTTAGCACATATGCCCTTATTTAATGATAAAGGGTTGCATGCAATTTTTCCTTGAAATGGGCCAAGAACCAATTCATTATTTTCCAAAAAGTAATAACCTACCCAATTTAAGTAAGGTACTTTTTCATATAAGTAACTTACTAAATTACTTAAATTTGCCAATGCATAGTTATCGGATAAAATTACGTTGCAATTATTAATTATCGCTTCGCATTTACTTTTGTAAGAAGTTATGGCTTTATGATGATAGTCTTCGCTTGTAATGCCATAGGTGAGCATATCGACATAATTGCCCTGTTTTGTTTTATAGCTTTTTTTGGCTATCCCTTCATACGCCATATTTAAAGAAAGCAATAGATAACCACTGTTGAGATTATTGATATCAGTTTTTGCAATGATGCGTTGACAGAAACATTCATTAAATAAATATTCAAAGACAACCATTAACGCTTCTTTCATATAACCTTTTTGCCAATATTTACTGCCAATGCAATACCCAAGCTCTACCGTTTCATTGGTGAAATCTATTTGGGTAATGGAAAGACTGCCAATGGGTTGATCTGTATGTTTTAAACGAATGGCCCATTGAAAAAATGTGGAATCTTGATAGTTGGTTATCCATTGAGTTAATATTTTTTCACTTATAGCTAGAGAAGCATGGGCACTCCAGGATAAATAAGTGCACATTTTTTCATCCGATAAAAAATTAATATAACTGGATTGTATATCATCTTTAGTAAATTGGGATAAGTGTAATCGATTTGATTTTAAATCTTTAGTTCCGTAACATTGCATCATTGAATCCTTCTTTCTATAAAACTAGTTAATATTATACAAATTAAATTCTAAATATATGTTAAAATACTAAACGTGAACAGGGGTATCGTAAAACGATTGAGACAGTCCCTTATCACCTGATCTAGTTCATACTAGCGTAGGGAGTTTGCTAATTTTTAAAATTCAAATGAACTACGCCGACAATTTATTGGAGGTGTTTTTTTATGAGTGAGAACAGAAAATTATCAACAAAAGATATCGTCTACATTGCATTATTTGCAGCATTAGCACTTGTCTTTAAGTTTGTGGGAGGTTTTATTCCATTTTTGGATATGCCGCAAGGTGGATCAATTGAGATTGAAATGATTATCTTAGTCATTGCAAGTTTTATATTGGGATATAAGAAAGGAATCATAACATCATTGATTTATTTGTTGCTTGCTATCCTATTTAATGAAGCTAGCTATTTTTTAAATCCGATGCAATATGCTTGTGATTACCTTGTTCCTATTGTTGCAATGGGGGCAGCAACATGCTTTTTGTTTAAAGGGATTAAGAATAAACCAATTCAATACGATATCGCAATATTTATTGCGTTTATTATTAAATGGTTTGCGCATCTTTTAAGTGGTGTATTCTTTTATTTTCCAGAAAATGAAGTGGCTGGTAGTTTAGGTGCATGGATTTATAGTGTAAATTACAATACACCGTATGTTTTGGTTAGTATGATAATTGCCATGATTATCGTGCCTATCATCATGGGACGTATTGTGAAAAACTAACAATATTCAACCAATTTATTCTGAGTTATAATGGAAAGGTATGAAATTTGATCCATTAGCTTATTTACAATTAAAACAAAGGGATTATGTTTACGTTCAATCATATAAACATGATGGAAATTTACATCGGACGTGGACGATGGGAATGGTCATTGAATCGAACCCGAAACATTTGACTGTTGTTACCAATAAAAGTTGGGTGTTGGAAAGTGATGGAAGAACATGGTTGACGCGAGAACCCGCAATATGGTTTTTTTATCCGGATTATTGGTTTAATATTTGCGCAATGATTCGTCGCAATGGCATCTATTATTATTGTAATTTGGCTTCTCCTATAATCTATGATAATGAAGCAATAAAGTATATTGATTATGATTTGGATTATAAATTATTGCCTGATGGTAGGTATATGTTATTGGATGAAAATGAATTCAATTACCATCAAGAAAAGATGAATTATGGTAATGAACTTGTCACGATTATACAACAGCAAAAGAACTTATTGAAACAATGGATTGAAAATTATCATTTTCCATTTGATGATGATTATATTTTAAATCAATATGATCTTTATCTTAAATTAAAACAAGATAATTAAAACGCATGTTACTGTCTTTATATGCGTTTTTTTATGTGATAATGTAATGTAAACATAAGTTGCGCTTATGTAAATGATGATTGGTAGTATTAATTTTGTTAGTTCGCTATAGTTTTGATATGGAAGGAAGATAAAAATGAATATTGGTGAAAAAATAGTAAAACTAAGAAAACAAAATCATATGTCGCAAGAAATGTTGGCAGCCAAATTAAATGTTTCACGACAATCTGTATCTAAATGGGAATTAAATGACGCCACTCCTGATGCCTTTAATCTTTTAGAATTGAGTAAATTATTTAATGTTACTACTGATTATTTACTTTATGATGATTACAAAAGCGACGATGATATTCCTAGGGTCAAAGAGGTTATGAGTGATTTTAAAGAGAGTAAAGGTAAAGAAATTAGAAATACGCTCATTCAAGCTTTTCTTTGGCTGATAGCAGCAATCGGTCTTAATGTTTCCTTATATTTTAATTTAATATCTCCTTGGTTACTTCATTTAGGTAGTATTCTAAGTGTCATTTTTTCGTTGCTTAACTTTTATAAATATCAAAAATTAAGAAACAATAATTATCAAACTATTGATATTTTATTGATGAAAATTTCCGCATTGATTACTATCTTAATTACTTACAGTCTAAATCGTTATACATATCTCGAAATAGCCTTTTTTGCGATTGTGTCAATGGTTGTGGTTTTATCAATTAATAAAATGATTGTTTTGGCAAGAAAAAAATAGAGATTTTCAGTAATTTGATGATTATATTACAAAAACAAACCGTTATAATTACGGTTTGTTTTGAACTTAGACGTTTGTGGATGCTAATGGGGATGGAATAGTGTAAGTACGTGCTTTATATTCATTATCTAATGAATATAAAGCACGTGCATCCTTACCAAATAACTCATATTTTGTAATCATATCGGATGCATTAGCTTCTTCTTCACCTTGTTCTTTAATGAACCAATCAAGAAATTGCATCGTTCTAAAATCTCGTTGACTATAGGCAGCATCATAAATGGTGTTGATTGAGGCGGTTACAAATTGTTCGTGCTCATAGCCTTGTTTTAACACGGAATCAATTGAATCTAGATTTGATTTTGGTTTATCAATAGTTAATAACTCAATGAAACAATCGTTGTCATGCATATAATTCATAAATATCTGCGCATGTGCAACTTCCTCTTGGACTTGAATCGAATACCAATTGGCATAACCATCCAAACCTTTGGATTTAAAATAGTTAGCAAAATCTAAATATAGATAGGCACTGTAAAATTCTTTTTGAATTTGTTCATTAATTAATCGTTTAACTTCTGGATCTAACATTTTCATTTTCTCCTTTTTTATTGCTTACATTATATAAGATAACGATGAAATACGTGCGAACAATGTCGTATTATGGTAACGTTTTCAAAGATTAACCAAAATTTCTGTGAAAACGGTTGCATTGTTAAATTTTAAGTGTTAAGATACTTAGGTCTTAAGGGATGGTAATTATTAAGTTAAGCTTAACCCGTTTGATTTCATATGCTTTTTTTGTGGTGGTTTCAAGCGGGTTTTTATATGTTTGAAAGGAGTACGAAATGCGAATCAGTCGAGTATTAACCAATAATGCAGTGATTGTATTGGATGAAAATAATAAAGAAAGCATTGTGTGTGGTAAGGGTATTGCCTTTAAAAAACGAGCTGGTGATGAGATTGATGACACGTTAATCAATCAACGTTTTGTTTCAATTGATGATGAAAGTTTGTTACATCACTTGGAACAATTGATTGATACCATTCCATTTGAATACATATGTTTAGCAGATGATATTGTCAATATGATTCGTATTACAACCCATGGGGATATGCATTCCCCATTAGTGGTTGCGTTAGCTGATCATATTTATGGTGTAATTCAACGTAAACAGGATAAGGTTGTCATTGGCTTAGGACTTAAATATGAAGTCATGCGATTCTATGAAAAAGAATATGAATTGGGCATGATGGCTAAGGAAATGATTGAAAAGCGATTAAATATTCATTTACCAGATGATGAAGCGGCTTATATTGCCTTACATATCGTAAATGCCCAAAGTGATGGGTTTAGTATGGATGAAACATATAAGATGACACATCTGATTCAAGATATTTTAACGATTGTAAGGCGATTCTTTCGTATTGAATTTGATGAAGAATCCGCATATTATTATCGGTTTGTTACACACTTAAAATTCTTTAGTCAACGAATTTTAAAAAATGATAATCAAGAAAGTGAAAGTAATGATATCGCCGAAATAATATTTAATAAATATAGTTCAGCTTATCAATGTGCTTTGAAAATTGCTTCATTTTTAAATGAAACGCGTCAATATATTATTAATCAAGAAGAGTTAATGTATTTAACGATTCATATTCACACGGCGGTAAATAAAGGAAGTAAAATCAAAAAGTAATAAATGATTAATTGTTAATCATTTAAATACCCAGTAATAAATAAGGAGGGATAAAAATGGGTAAGTATACAAATTTGGCAAAAGACATTATTGAAAATGTCGGTGGAAAGGACAATGTTATTGATTTGAAACATTGCGTTACGCGGTTACGTTTTAATCTTGATGATGAAAGTAAAGCGAATGATGATGTTTTAAAAAACATGGATGGTGTCATTACAATTGTGAAAGCAGCTGGCCAATACATGGTTGTTATTGGTGAGCACGTTACTGAAGTTTATGATGAAGTGATGGCTCAATTGGGAAGAGGTAACGCAAATAGTGCAACCTCTAATAAACCTAAAAAGAAACAATCACCAATTGATGCTTTTCTCGGTGTCATTATGGCTGGTATGGGGCCAACGTTAAACTTATTATGTGCGTGTGGTATTATCAAAGGATTGTTGGTAGTACTTGGTATGACTGGCTTACCAACTGATTCTGGCATTTATATGCTAATTAATGCTGCAGGCGATTGCTTGTTCTATTCATTACCATTGGTTTTGGGATTTAATGTAGCTAAAAAATTTGAAATAGATCCATATTTTGGCTTACTTTTCGGTGCGGCATTAACTTATCCAACAATTCAAGGTGTAGATTTAAATGTATTTGGCTATGTTGTAAATGCAACTTATACTTCTTCTTTCTTACCTGTATTGTTTGGTTTAGCGTTTGCCATTCCAATTTATAAATTCTTAAATCGTCATATTCATAAATTGTTAAGTGGTTTCTTAACACCAATGATCACGTTAGTGATTTGTTTTCCATTAACATTCTGTATTATTGGTCCAATTGCCAATTTAGTCGGTGTTGGTATTAACTTTGCAGTTAACTTTATCTTTGAATTGTCACCAATTTTAGGAGGCATGATTTTAGCAGGTGCATGGCAAATCTTAGTAATGTTTGGTGTGCATGGCATGGTAACGATGTTTGCTTTCTATGATTTATTGGCAGGAAATCCAAGTAGCTTATTGGCAATGACAAGTGGTGCTAGTTTTGCGGTTGCCGGTACATTATTAGCTATTGCCATTAAAAATAAAAATGAAACAACGAAAGGTCAAAGTTATTCTGCGATGGTTTCAGCTATCTTAGGAGTAACAGAACCTGCGATGTACGGTATCATTATTCCAAGAAAAACAATGTTAATTACAACGTGTGTTGCATGTGCGATTTCAGGTTTAGCAAACGGGTTAATGGGATTAAAAATGTATACATACGCAGGTATGGGTGTCATTGGTTTATTAAGTTTCTTAAACCCTGCAGATCCAAAAATTTGGCAATTACCATTGGTTGCAATAATTCCATTTATTGCTGGTTTAGTATTGGCATGGTTTGCTTATAAACCTGAAAAAGATCCAGTAACTCCAAATGCAACTGAAACAAAACATGTTGAAGCAAAATCAGTTGATTTAAATGTAAGCAGTCCAGTAGATGGTACAGTGAAAGCGTTGACTGATAGTAGTGATGCAGTATTTGCTCAAGAAACAATGGGAAAAGGATGCTTGATTATTCCAGATAATGGTAATGTTTATGCACCGGTTGATGGAACGGTTGCAACATTATTCCCAACAAAACATGCGATTGGATTAGTCAGCAATGATGGCGTTGAAATTTTAATTCATATCGGTATTGATACCGTTAATTTAGAAGGTAAATATTTCCAAGCACAAATTAAGCAAGGTGATAAAGTTAAAAAGGGTCAATTGTTAGTTACATTTGATAAAGAAGCAATTGAAAAAGAAGGATATGCGACTGAAATTCCAGTTGTTATCACGAATACTAACAATTATACCGATGTTGTTGAAATGGATCATAATCACCATAATCATGGCGATACGATCATTCATATTTTATAGGAGGAGTACAATATGACAGGTTTTCCAAAAGATTTTTTCTGGGGTGGTGCAACTGCTGCTAACCAATACGAAGGTGGATGGAATGAAGGTGGCCGTGGTTT
>CALCFG010000077.1 GCA_937900565.1 uncultured Erysipelotrichaceae bacterium | reverse complement strand
GCAACTAATTCAGCATCAATAATTAATAATTATTTAAACCGTTGTCGATATGTACAGCATTGACATAAAGGTTCTATTAGTTGACGCTTACTTATTGCATTTAAATAATTAAGGTAACGTGGATTATTCATGATGCTATTCAATGATTGTTGAAATATATTACCGATGGTTAGATTACCATCATTATCTAAACAACATAAGGTAACACTACCATCGACAAGGATGGCTAACATCGTGACACCTCCTAAACAAGAGCCTTGTGTGCATTTATGTTCATTAATTTTCGGCCAATTAAAACTGGATTCAAAGCCAATGTAACAATTGGCTTTGATTTTATAATTGTGATGACTTGCGCAAGGTATTGGGGTATACGATGTCATTAAATCATTGGCTAACTTTTTACTTCTTTCTTGCAATTGATCTTGAAGCCAAAAACGTATTTCTAAAAATTGACAATAATCTTGTTGATGGTCAATTAAATGATGAATCTGGCTTGTTAAGGAATCGAAGTCAAAATTGTGTTGATCCAAAGAGTGGGCAGAGATTGATAACTTACGTAAGGATGGATGATTTGGTTTGATAGCAGACAACTGTGTACCATTTGTTACTAATTGTACATTCATTTGATAGCTATCACATAAGGAAAGGATTTGATCAAAATCAGGATGTATGGTTGGTTCACCTTTAACATGTAAGTAAATATAAGAAGTAATCGGTTTTACTTGCTTTAATATTAATTCAAATTCATCAACACGCATTTGACGTGGTTTACGTTTTGTAGGCATACAAAAACTGCAATTTAAATTGCAACAGTTGGTTATTTCGATGTAGATTCGTTTGATTCGTGTATTGGATGCCATAAGTCAATTTGTTGATCATTACTTAATGATTTTAATAAATTATATTTTGCACTTGGATAATCGGATTCAATGGTTTGTATAAGTTGCTTAATGGACTCTCGTTGCGTATGTTTATCCCGTGGACAAGTCGAAGCAACAACAG
>CALCFG010000076.1 GCA_937900565.1 uncultured Erysipelotrichaceae bacterium | reverse complement strand
GTCTCCTTGCTAAAAAACTCAATGGAAACCCCATCTATAATTTCTAAACTATCCACTAATTTTCCAAGTAAACCGGTACATTTATCTATTGGAAAACTATGTAATTGATTTGTGTAACGATTAGCTACAAACAAATAGTTATTATCCGGCGTTAATGCAATGTCGCGTGGATGATCACCTTGACAACTTATTGATTGAATAACAGCAAATTTATTAACATCAATAACTTTAATAAGATTGCATTGACGAATGGAAACATATAAATAATTATGATCATTACTTAAGCGAATCGCTGCACATGCCCCTTGCAACCCGTCGGGCAATAAATCCATATGTTCAATGAATTGATAGTCACCATTACTATTTATAATTAAATGAAACAATTGATTACTTAATTCACTGATAATATACAAATGATTATCCACAAATACACCATGACGCACTCCAGTGTGATTTTCAAAATTTATTTCCGATATTAGCGAATAATCATTTTCTATATCATAAATACGGATTTGATCCAATAATAAACACGGCACTAACAACAACTGTTGATAAATCAAAATTTGATGCGCACCTGAATTTACCCCAGTATCAATGCATTTAACGGGTGTTAACAATTTATCTTTTTGATAAACCATGACTTTGCCAGTGTGATAATTGGCCGTATAAATATAATTTAATGTTTGCGTAACGTAACACGGTGTACTTTCTTGATCGAATTGATAGTTAATTTGTTGTGTATTAACATTAAGTACACAAACCCCACCTTTTCCATTATTTGCTAAACTAACTAAATAGTTATTATCTATGGAAAGATATTTTGCATCTTGCCAATCGACTAACGGATAAGATTTAATAAATTTATTTAATTGTTCATCAAATTCAAATCCCACGACATTTACCATACTTTTATTATTTTGATAACATCCAACAATTCCTTTAATCATGCTTGTATCCTTCTTTCGTAAAGAAAGAATACCATAGCCTAATGCATCCGTTAATTTATATGCTTTTTTATAACTAAAGGAAGGCTTCACAATTCCACCTTCCTTATTTTATTAAATATGACTTAACGGTAACATCGCTGCACCGATAATACCCGGTTCTTCAAGCACTGCCTCACAAAATTGAACATCGACCATTTTTTTATGCACCAGTGTTTTATAATAGGCAACCATTTTATCAAAGAATACATCCCGTGCTTTCGTCATGACGCCACCACCAATAATAAACATATCCGGATCAACCACATGCCCTATCAAAGAAAACATCACGGCTAAATCATAAGCCATATTATCTACTAATTCCAATGCTTGCGGATTACCTTGACGGGCTAAATTAAATACGTGTCCTGCATGCTCGATGGAATCACCAAACAACACTTTTCCTTTACGCGTAATGGCTGTACCACTGGCTTCATTTTCGACGGCACCCTTATTTAATTGATTGGCTAGTTTTTCCCGATTGCGATCAATAATTAAATTTCCGATTTCACCTGCATGCCCATGTTTTCCAGAGATTACTTGCCCATTATGAATTAACGCACCACCAATTCCAGTAGATATAGTGACATAATAACAAGTTTCACACCCAATACCAGCGCCTTGTGTAGCTTCCCCAAGTCCAGCAACATTGGCATCATTATCCACATACGTAGGAATATTAAAATACTTTTCAATAGGATCTTTAATACAATATCCTTCAAAACCCGCTAAATTACTTGCAAGTAACATTGTACCAGTCTTAGTTTCAACAGGACCAGGCACGCCCATTCCAATACCTTTTACACTTTGATAATCATCAATTCCTTCAATCATATGAATAATTTTATTCATTACATGATCTACCCCTTGATCAATCTCCGTGCTTTCTTTGATCATTTGAATAATGTCGCCTTTTTCACTTACCTTAGCAACCCTAACATTGGTACCACCCAAATCAATTCCAATATAATAATTCATTTTAATTTTCTCCCTTATCTTTACCAACCATCTGGCGATGATGCTTTGTCAACATTTGACAATACTTTGGCAGTTTTGCATCGACATCAACAAAATTTTCCAATTTCCATTCCCAATTTGGACTACCAATCGTTCCTGGTACATTAATTCGTGCGCTATCATCCAATGCCAAAATATCTTGTAACGGTGTAATAACTAAATATGCTTTACTTTGATAACAACAATCGATGATTTGCTCGTTTAAATTATTTCCATCGTATTGTGCGAAAAAGTCACACACGTTTTCAAATTGTTGTTCATTGAGTCCATTTAACCATCCTTTTAATGTTTGATTATCGTGCGTTCCTGTATATACAATCGTATTCTCGTTCTCATGTAAATCTGCACTTACCCAATCCGGATTGCATTCAAATTGAAAAATACGCATGCCGGATAAATGATAATGATCTCTTAATTCATACACTTGATCACGCATCATGCCTAAATCTTCAGCAACAATTTCAATTCCTGGACATTTTTGATATAACGTATCAAATAATTGATAACCGGGCGCTTCTACCCATTCACCATCAATGGCAGTTTCACAACTCGCTGGAATTTTCCAATACGTATCAAACGCTCTAAAGTGATCCACCCTTGTAATATCAAATAAACGATCATTATGCTTTAATCGATCGATCCAAAACTTATAATCAGTGTCTTGTAAATAATTCCAATTATATATTGGATTGCCCCAACGCTG
>CALCFG010000075.1 GCA_937900565.1 uncultured Erysipelotrichaceae bacterium | reverse complement strand
AGCAATGACATTATTACCAATCTTAAGTTATGTAGCACAAGGATTAAATGGTTAAAAGAACAGTAATGTTCTTTTTTTATGCAAACTGCTTGAAAATATTACGAATCATATTACAATAAAGGCATAAATCGTTGATCAAGATATGATTTTTGATAAGTGGTAAAGTAGAGATCATTGGGTAGGTGAAACAATGACAAACGATCAAAAATTACTCCTTGTAAGAGCATTTAATCCATGCCGTGGCTTTCGCGTTAAGAAAGAAATGAGGCAAAGTTAATCTTTGTAAACTAAGGTGGTACCACGTGTGTCCTTCACGTCCTTAACATTTAATGTTAAGGACGTTTTTATATAAGGAAAGGAAAAAAATTAATTATGATTAATATTAAAGAAGATGAACGTTTATCAGTATTAAATCACTCATGTGCTCATTTATTAGCGCAAGCAGTTAAGCATTTGTACCCACAAGCTAAATTCTGGGTAGGACCAGTAATTAGTGAAGGGTTCTATTATGATATTGATTTAGGCGATGATGTCATTAAAGAAGAAGATTTACCAAAGATTGAAAAAGAAATGAAGAAAATCAGTAAGGATGGAAAACGCATTAATCGTCATGAAATCAGTAAAGAAGAAGCGTTGGAAATGTTTAAAGATGATTTATATAAAATTGATTTAATTAATAATATGGATGAAAAGGATACCGTAATTTCATGTTATACCCAAGGTGACTTTACCGATTTGTGTCGAGGGCCTCACGTAGAAAGTGTTAAATTGTTAAAACATTTTAAATTGTTAAAAGTATCTGGTGCTTATTGGAAAGGCGATGCTAAAAATAAAATGTTACAACGTATCTATGGGGTATGTTTTGAAAATGAAGAAGACTTAGCCAATCATTTAAATTTATTAGAAGAAGCTAAAAAACGTGATCATAAAAAGATTGGCAAAGAAATGGAATTATTCATGATGAGTGAATACGGTCCAGGTTTTCCATTCTTCCTACCAAATGGAATGTTATTACGTAATGAATTGGAAAATTTTTGGTATAAAGAACATGCGAAAGAAAATTATCAATTTATTAAAACCCCAATTATGATGAGCAAAGAACTTTGGGAATTAAGTGGGCATTGGGCTAACTATAAAGAAAATATGTATACCAGTGAAATTGATGATCGCACATTCTGTATTAAACCAATGAACTGTCCAGGTGGTATGCTTGTTTATAAAAATAGTTTACATTCCTATAAAGATTTACCATTACGTATTGGTGAATTAGGACAAGTTCATCGTCATGAAGCTAGTGGTGCGCTAAATGGCTTATTTAGAGTTCGCACATTTACCCAAGATGATGCTCATATCTTCATGAGAGAAGACCAAATTGAAAGTGAAGTTGTATCATTGATTCAATTCATTGATCGAATGTATGCTGTCTTTGGACTGTCTTATACCATTGAATTGTCCACTCGTCCAGAAGAAAAATATATTGGTGACATTGAAATTTGGAATCGAAGCGAAGCTGCGCTTGAACATGCGTGTCATGCAGCAGGAAAAGAATGTAAGATAAATCCTGGGGATGGTGCATTCTATGGACCTAAACTTGATTTCCATTTAATTGATTCTTTAGGAAGAGAATGGCAATGTGGCACGATCCAATTGGATATGAATTTGCCAGAACGTTTTGATTTAACTTATGTTGATTCTGATGGTAGTAAAAAACGTCCAATTATGTTACATCGTGTCATCTATGGATCCATTGAACGTTTCATTGGTATCTTAATTGAACACTTTGCGGGTAACTTTCCATTATGGCTAGCACCAAAACAAGTGGAAATTATTCCGGTTCATCCAATCAATCACGCTCAATATGCAAGTAAAGTGTTGGATGCTTTGAAAACTGCTGGTATTCGAGCAAGTTTAGATGATCGCAATGAAAAATTAGGTTATCGTATGCGTGATGCTCAAATGCATAAAGTTAATTACCAATTGGTCTTAGGTAATACAGAAGCTAATGAAGACAGTGTTAATGTGCGTGTGCATGGCAGTAAAGACAGCTATCCAATGTCCATTGATGCATTTATTAAAATGTGCCAAGAAGAAATTGATACAAAATCATTAAAATCATTGGTTAAATAATAAATATATCCTCAAGCAATAAGATTGCTTGAGGATATTTTGTTTATTGCCGGAATGGTTTACCTTCTTTAATTTGTGTATAAAATGTTGTCATTAACCCATAATGGATGATATTACCAACCCCAATACCTAAGCTTACAAAGAATATAAATAAGATTGGTAAAAGAACCATTAGAACGCTTGCTTGTGTAATTACCAATGCTGCGATAAGCATAATTAGTGGGGCAAAGATAGAGATCATTAATCCCATTATTGCATTGACGTTTTTGTATTTATGTTGATTTGCTAATTTAATTAAATATGCATAATCATTTTGCGTTAATTGAATATTTTTATTAGTTAAATTACCATATTGATTATTAAAGCTTAATGATTGTTTCACGATAATCAAAATACCCAAACAAATAAAAGCAATACCAATAGCAAGAAAAACCCAAGCATAGAAGGTTAATGGAAAAAATCCAACACTTGCTATGATTAATCCAATAGATATTCCTACTTTTCGTGCATAACGATTGTATTGTGTTTGTAAATCCAACAATTCATCATAGGTTAATATCGTAAAATTAAGTTTGCGTCGTACATTCATGTCATTAAATCCTTTTTTGACACTACTTATCACTTGATTTATGCCATCACTGAAATCAAGGAATATTTCATCCATGGCTTTGCTGGTGTTTTTGTTCGATTCTACTGTTTTACCTTCAAATTCTTTATTAAAATGATTTTCGTAATTCACGTCGACAATGGAATCAAGAATTTTACCTTCATTTTTATTAGTCATACCAACATTTTACGCTTAATTTTTAAAGATGAATTTATTTTATCGTTGTGTGAAGAATTATTTTACGTTATTTTAGTTTCAGAAATGAAGTAATCTTCGCTCTAGAATCTTGTTTGCTATTTTTAAAAAAATTTTAAAAAAGTTGTTGACTCAATTCTTACTTCTTGGTATTCTAAATAGGCACTGCT
>CALCFG010000074.1 GCA_937900565.1 uncultured Erysipelotrichaceae bacterium | reverse complement strand
TGTATACATTGAAGCTGGTGATTTAGTGCCAAGTGATGGACGCATCATCAGTGCAAAAAGTTTAAAGGTAGATGAATCCAGTTTAACGGGTGAAAGTGTCCCTGTCGAAAAAATCGACCAACCAATCAATAAAGAAGATGTTCCATTAGCCGAACAACGCAATATGGTTTTTGCATCAACGATTGTTACCTATGGTAGTGCCTATGTTTTAGTTACAAGTATTGGTATGAACAATCAAATTGGTATTATTGCATCCCAATTGGACGAAGAAAAACAATCGTTGACCCCATTGCAATTAAAGCTAAATCAAGTATCCAAAACCATTGGTATGTTATGTATTGTCATTTGTATTATCGTCTTTGGTTTGGAAGTATTAGAAAATACTCCAGTATTGGAAGCATTTAAATCCGCAGTTGCTTTAGCTGTTGCTGCTGTACCAGAAGGTCTAGCAACTGTTGTTACCGTATTACTTGCCATTGGTGTTAAAGATATGGTACAACACAATGCCATTGTTAAAAAATTACCGGCTGTCGAAACGTTGGGTAGTGCCAGTGTTGTATGCAGTGACAAAACAGGTACATTAACACAAAACAAAATGACAGTGACGCACTATTACTTACCAAATTATGGTTTAAGTCAAATCATCGACCATGATGTTGATCCACAAGATTTCAATATCAGTGCTATGTTTACTTTATGTTCCGATGCGAGTGGCTCACTTAAAGACAACCAATATGTAACCATCGGTGATCCAACAGAAACCGCATTGTTGGATGCAACGTATCGTTATGGCAAAACAAAAGATGAACTTTACAGCAGTGTTGAACTGGTGGATACTTATCCATTTGATTCTGGTCGGAAGTTAATGAGTGTGGCCATTAAAAAGGATGGCAACTATTACATTATTACCAAAGGTAGTCCGGATGCATTGTTTGAATTAAGCTTAAATGACACTAAAGATGCCCAAGCTATGAATGAACAATTGGCATCTCAAGCATTAAGAGTATTAGCCATTGGTTATAAATCGATTGATCCATCCCACTTATCCAATAAAGATTTATGGGAACAAGATTTAGAATTTGTTGGTTTAGTGGCAATGAAAGATCCTATCAAACCAACTGTAAAAGAAAGTGTTGCTTTAGCTGCTCAAGCTGGGGTTAAAACGGTAATGATTACTGGTGACTCATTACCTACCGCCAAAGCCATTGCTAAAGAATTAAATATTATTTCGAATGATGAACAATTAGCCATTACAGGTGCACAATTAGATGCAATGAGTGATGCAGAACTTAACCAAAATGTTGAAAATATTCGTGTTTATGCCCGTGTATCTCCAAGTAATAAAGTAAGAATCGTTAAAGCATTCCAAGATAAAAATGAAGTTGTTGCCATGACCGGTGACGGAGTAAATGACTCACCTGCATTAAAAGCCAGTGATATCGGTTGTGCCATGGGTATCACTGGAACAGATGTTGCAAAAGATAGTGCAGATATGATTTTAATGGATGATAATTTCTCGACAATAATCGCCTCCATCAAGCAAGGACGTACTATTTATAACAACATTGAAAAAGATATTCGTTTCTTATTGTCCAGTAATATCGGTGAAGTCATTACAATATTCTTAGCTTCATTATTGTCACTGATTCCTACTGTAACATTAGGTACACCTTTAGCTTCCATTCATTTATTATTCATTAATTTAATTACGGATTCATTACCTGCCTTTGCGTTAGGTTTTGAAAAGAGTGAACCCGATATTATGGATCGTAAACCTAAACCAAAAACAGAATCTATTTTTACAAAGCAAATGTGGACTCATATTTTAATTGAAGGCATCTCTGTTGGATTATTAACTTTAATTTCCTATATTATTGGTAATCGAGTAGATCATGTATTGGGTATGACAATGGCCTTTGTTACCTTAAGTTCATGTGAATTATTCCATAGCTTTAATGTTAAGACAAGCCATAGTGTATTCTCTACGAAAACATTTAACAATAAGTTATTAAACTTAAGCTTTATTGCAGGATTTATTTTAATGGCCGTAGTTGTTTATACTCCATTAAATACTGTATTTAATCTTGTGGCATTATCGCCAATGTATTTAGGCATTGCTATTGGTACTGCAGCATTAATTATTATTGTTAGTGAAGTTGAAAAGCTTTGTGGTTTAAAATAATCAAATAAAGTACAATAGTAGATAGTGAAAGGAATTTTTCATGAAACTATCTACTATTGTTTTTTTATGTTTATTAATTATTTTAAATATCGCGTATATTAAACGTTTTATTACCATCTATCACAATTCAAAGATTATTCACAATA
>CALCFG010000073.1 GCA_937900565.1 uncultured Erysipelotrichaceae bacterium | reverse complement strand
TAAATTGTATCTGCAAATCGGATTTGCTTGTTTACTTGTTTTTGGTTCGTTAATGCAAATGGATACTACAGTGCAATTATTCTCATTACAGATTAATTTGTCATTACTTTATATACCGTTTATGGCATTTATATTTGTCGGTAGTAGCAATGCGGTGAATTTAACGGATGGAATGGATGGTTTAGCTGCTGGATGTTCATTAATTGTTGCTTTGGGATTTTTAGCAATCGCTCTTCATCAAGGAGCTTGTGCTAGCATAGTCTTTTTCATTATGGTATTGGCAGGTAGTTTAGTAGGTTATTTAATATTTAACCACTACCCAGCTAAAATATTCATGGGCGATACGGGTTCTTTGGCTTTAGGAGGCGTTTTTGCGGCATTGGCTGTAATTTTACAACAAGAATTAGCTTACGTAATCATTGGTGGAATTTTTGTGGTAGAAACACTATGTTGCATGTTACAAATCTTTTGGGTGAAACGGTTTAAGAAAAGATTGTTTATCTATACACCAATTCATTATGCATTTACGAAAAATGGATGGAAAGAAACAGACACTGTGCTTTTATTTTATTTTATGTGTTTTATATTCGTAATTTTAGGTGTTATGATTGCGTTTGCGAGTTAACAAAAGCGTGGAGGTTTTATGAGTGTTAAGAAAAAGAAAATTGATATTGAAAAGCTATTAAGAATAAGCTTGTTTTTAATATTTTTAGTATCAATATTTTATTTATTATATTTAATGATCATATCTCCGGAAAGTATGGATGATCCGCGCATCATTTCTGGTGAATTTATTCATGTTAAATCTGATTATTTTTTAGCGTTTGCGCAAAGTATCCTCGGGATTATAGTTATGTTTATTCCGGATTTTTTTGAACGTCGTTTTAATGTAGATATTCCTAGTTATTTAGTGGTAATGTATTTGATCTTTTTATATGGTGCGATATTTTTAGGGGAAACACGTTTCTTTTACTATAAGGTGCCATATTGGGATACCGTATTGCATTGCTTCTCAGCTGCGATGCTTGGTTTACTTGGTTTTAGTTTAGTTTTCTTTTTAAATGGAAACGAGAAGGTGCCGATGCAATTATCACCGATATTCATTTGCATTTTCGCCTTTGCTTTTGCCGTTGGTATTGGTGTGCTTTGGGAAATCTATGAATATGTCTTTGATGGATTATGGGGCATGAATATGCAAAAATTCATGCTGGAAGATGGCACCGTATTGGTAGGTCATGCGGCATTAAAAGATACAATGGATGATTTAATTGTCGATTGTATTGGTGCGGGTAGTGTATGCTTGTTAAACTACATCATTCTAAAGTTTGATGTCAACTTTATCAATACATTTAAATTTAAAAAGTTTTTAACCACTGATGCTAAAAAGGATAATAATGATAAGTCGCATCCTTCAAAATAACGGTGCGATTCATGATAAAATTAAAAAGATTATAAGGAGAAACTTATGGCTAAATATTCACGCATGAAAAAATATGAAAATTACCGTAACCAAATTCAAATGGGTAATGAAGATACGTTGGCAAGTAATGATTTAAAAGATTTCAGTGATCGATTAAATCGAATTGATTCAACATTGGCTAAAGATGTCAATGGTACTTTAATGAATCATACTTCCAAACCAACTCGTGTTCGCCAATATGAACAAGCCAAGCAAGATTTGCAAAGTGCTAGCCAACCATTAACGACTTATGCTGCTAAAGCGCAAGATAATGCGGCCAATGCACCTAAAAATACAGCATTTAAGAATGAATATTTAGATGAATTTTTAGATGAAGTAAAAAAATATAATGTTGATAATGGATATGCAACCAATGAAGATACTCAATTAAATATCTTTTCTCAATTAAAAGGAGAACAACCAAAGAAAACCAATGTCATTGAATCCTATCAAAATGGCAATGAATTGTATGAACAAACGCAGCGCATGGATACTGTAAATTCAGTAAAAGAACAACAAAAGTCTGAGTTAATGGATGATTCTCAATTATCTATCGTTCAAGAATCTGTATTGGATAAACGCAATTCAATTACCCAAGAATTGCAAACATTGTTAAATGCAGACCCAGATATTGCCAATGAATTAAAGGGCAATGAAGCTGGTGAACCTACTATTCAATCTAAACCGATAGAACCTGAAAATATTAATGAGGGCAATGTAAATGACTTGCTTGCTAAAACAGCTAAACAAACCATTCATTTAGCTCAAGCCTATGACGAAATGGATGAAGATTTGGATGAATTAGAAGATAAGATGGGTAAAAATACTCGTATTGTTAATTTTGTTTTGGCCTTAATTGTCTTAGCGTTGATTGTAGTATTGGTTGTTATTGTATATGCAATTTTATTAATGCGAGGCATAATTTAATGAATTGGATTGCGGTTGCGGTGGATGGCCCCAGTGGGGCTGGGAAAAGTAGTGTCTGCAAGGCGGTAGCAAAACGACTTAATTATACGTATATTGATACTGGTGCGATGTATCGTGCGATTGGGTATTGGATGATTCAACATAACATTAATTTAGCTGATGAGTGCGCCATTTTAGAACAATTAAATAATTTTCATTTATCGTTTAATGACGATAATGCAATTTGCATTAATGGAGAATGCGTGGAGTCATTTATTCGAAGCGAAGAAGTATCTTATGGTGCATCTTGTGTTGCAAAATTAGCAGGTGTACGTCAATATTGTGTTAAAGCACAACGCGATATGGTAAAAGTATGTCACTGCATAATGGATGGACGTGATATTGGTAGTGTTGTATTACCTAATGCCCAAGTAAAAATTTATTTGGATGCCAGTGTGGGTGTAAGAGCTAAACGTCGTTACTTACAAAATCAAGAAAAAGGCATTGCTTGCGATTTAGCTAATATAGAAAATGATATCAAACAACGCGATATGCAAGATATGAACCGTAAGAATTCGCCATTGATTCGTTTGGACAGTGCATATTATTTAAATTCTTCGAGTTTAACATTTGAACAAACAGTAAATGAAATGATTAAAGTAATCGAAGAAACTATGGGTAAAGGAGGGATTGAACATGATTAGTGGAGTTGTGGCCATTGTAGGACAACCAAATGTAGGGAAATCAACATTATTCAATCGGCTTTTAGGCATGCGTCAATCTATTATTGATGATACTGCGGGTGTTACGCGTGACCGTATTTATGGAAAAGCCAATTGGTTAACGAAAGATTTTCGTGTGATTGACACAGGAGGAATTCAATTGGCAGATCAACCATTTGCTAAGGAAATTCAAGCCCAAGTGGATATTGCCATTGAAGAAGCGGATGTTATTGTTATGGTGGCAAATGGAAAAATTGGCGTTACAAGTGATGACATGATGATTGCGAAGATGTTACGTCGTAGTAAAAAGAAAACTATTTTAGCTGTAAATTTTATTGATGATGGCAGTAAGATGGATAGTATTTATGATTTTTATCAATGCGGATTAGGTCAACCTTTTGGTATAAGTTCATTGCATGGAATTGGTATTGGGGATCTATTGGATGAAATTGTTGCTAATTTTCCTGATAAAAGAATGCACGATTATCCAGGAAGTATTTCATTTAGCTTTATTGGCCGACCTAATGTAGGCAAATCATCATTAGTTAATGCTTTATTAAATGAAAATCGTGTAATCGTTTCCGATATCGAAGGAACAACTCGGGATGCGATTGATACACCGTTGGTAAAAGACGGTACAGATTATGTTATTATTGATACTGCAGGAATACGAAAACGCGGTAAAGTTTACGAAAATATTGAAAAATATTCAGTTTTACGTTCGCTTTCTGCTATTGAACGTAGCGATGTAGTGTGTTTTGTATTGGATGGATCAACCGGAATTCGTGAGCAAGATAAACATGTGGCTGGTTATGCCCATGAAGCTGGGAAGCCAATTGTAATTATTTATAATAAATGGGATACGGTTGAAAAAGATCAATCTACGATGGATAAAGTAAAGCAAACAATTAAAGATCAATTCCTATATTTAGATTACGCGCCAATACTGTTTGTTTCTGCACAAACTAAACAACGTGTTAATGAGATTTTACCACTTGTTCAACAAGTAGCAATGAATTCACAATTACGTATTGCAACTAATGTACTAAATGAAGTTATACAAGATGCGCAATTAATCACTCCAGCTCCAACACATAATGGCAAACGGCTAAAAATCTATTACGCTACGCAAGTCTCGGTCGTTCCTCCAACATTTGTATTAAGTGTCAATGATGATGAATTAATGCATTTTTCCTATCAACGTTACATTGAAAATCGTTTGCGTGAAGCGTTTGGATTTGAAGGCACACCGATTCGAATCATTGCTAGAAAGAAGGTATCTTAGTGAAAGTATTAGTTTTGGGAGCTGGTGCTTGGGGCACTGCATTGGCACAAGTATTGGCCGATAATCATGTGGAGGTTGGCATTTGGGATATTAAAAAAGAAACATTGAATGCATTGGGATCAACTCATACCAATCCTACTTATTTTAATGATTTAGTTTTTAATGAGGCGATTATTCCAGTTTATGATTTAAATCAAGTTAATAACGTTGAATTGGTCTTATTGGCTGTACCTACGGGAGCAATTCGCCCAGTTATGGAACAGGTCATGGCGGTATTAAATCATAAAGTAACATTTATTAATGTTGCGAAAGGGTTTGATCCTATTTCTCACGATCGATTAAGTGTACTAATTGAAAAACTAGGTGGTCAATATTGTCAAAATGTTGTTTCGTTGGTTGGGCCGAGTTTAGCCATTGAAGTTGCTAAGCGTTTATTAACCAGTGTGGCAGCTGTGTGTGAAGATGTACAAGAGGCAATTAAGGTTCAACACTTATTTTCTAATGACTATTTCCGTGTGTATACATCAACTGATGTCATTGGTTCAGAAGCTGGCGTGGCCATTAAAAATATTTTAGCTATTGCTTCTGGTATTTGTTCTGGACTTGGTCAAGGCGATAATGCCAGAGCTGCGTTAATGACACGTGGTTTGGTGGAAATGCGGCGATATGGCGTAGCTCTTGGTGGAAATCCAGATACTTATTTTGGACTAACTGGTATTGGGGATTTAATTGTTACCTGCACTTCCTCAAATTCTCGAAATTATTCTGCTGGTTATCAAATTGGTAAAGCTAATAGTGCCGAAGAATTTTTACAAACTAATACGAAAACCGTTGAAGGGGCAAAAGCTGTTAAAGTTGTACATGAAGAAGCTAAACAAAAAGGTATTTCCATGCCAATCTGTGACCAAGTATATGCTGTTCTTTATGAAGGGGTAAAACCAAGCGACGCCATTAATGCATTGATGAGTCGTTCATTAAAAAGTGAAATTTAATTATAAAATTTTAAAAGAAGAAGCAGAAGCTTCTTCTTTTTCTAAAAAATAGTAATATTTTTATGAATTTAACATAATATATCGACAATGTTCATCTATCCTTTAGATAGGTAAAAATATGAGTAGAATTTGGCGATTTTTGATTGGTTTTTTGATGATAGTTATATTGATGGGGGTATTGATTGCAACCATATCTTTGCGTGGTAATTATGCACGTATGAGCTTATTTAATCAACCTGATAACATTAGTGCATACACGACGACCCAATTTGATAACGTTTATATTACAGCAGTTCCTTAAGGTATTGATCAAGTGCATCGCATGCATAGTCTATGCAACTTGTGCATGGTGTATATGTTGAACTTTTAGGATCTTTTAACTGACGACAAATTAAAGCATTGGTTTTTTCTAAAAACATATTTTGATAAGCTTTAACATGACGATACGTCATGCCTTTTGTTTTTGGACCTTCTTCGACATTACCATCTGATGTCAAGTAAGCAATAACCATCATTCCTCCATTAACCGCTCCACAAATGCCATTCATGGTGCCTCCACCTAATCCAAATCCTTCACATAATTTAAGCAATAGGGTAGGGTCAATATTTAAGATATCATTAAATGCAATTACAACTGCCTGTGCACAGTTATACCCGCACATGGAATGGTAATAATTTGCTTTTTCTGCATGTGTCATAAAATAATTCCTTCTTTCTTTGTTTATGAAACTAATTTTAAACGAATTTCGTGAAAGAAAGAACTATTTTAATCATCGGATTTCTTGCTAAAATATTATTATGAATAAAAAGAATAAATATATATTGCCAAGCTTAAAAGAAGCTCAAAAAAGAACTAAAGATAAACCCGAATTTATTTTGGATGAATACATCATTCCTGATATTGCAAAAGATTTAGGCCAAGGAAGATCTTATTTTATTAAAACATATGGCTGTGCAGCAAATGAACGGGATAGTGAAATCATTGCGGGCATTTTGCAAATGATGGGATTTAGCCCGGCACAAAGTGAATTGGATGCATCATTGATTTTATTAAATACATGCGCCATTCGTCAAAATGCCGAAGATAAAGTATTTGGTCAATTGGGTGCATTAAAACAATTGAAACGCACTAGTGATGAACTTGTTTTTGGAGTGTGCGGGTGCATGGCACAAGAAGAAGTAAGCGTGGATTTGATACTGAAAAAATATCCACAAGTTGATTTGGTTTTCGGTACCCACAATATTCATCGTTTACCTTATTTATTGGCCAATGCCTATTTAAATAAAGAAAAAACAGTGGAAGTTTTAAGCAATCAAGGCTGTGTCATTGAAAATTTACCAAGTGTAAGAAACGGTAAATTTAAAGCCTATGTAAATATCATGCATGGTTGTGATAAATTCTGTACGTATTGTATTGTTCCTTATACACGTGGTAAGCAAAGATCTCGGCGAATGGAAGATATATTAAATGAATGCAAAGAATTGGTAAAACAAGGGTACAAAGAAATTACCTTAGTGGGGCAAAATGTTAATGCATATGGTAAAGATTTAGATCATGGGGAAACATTTGCGAAACTATTGGAACAAGTTGCATTAACAAATATTGACCGAATTCGTTTCCAAACCTCACATCCATGGGATTTTGAGAGTGAAATGATAGACGTTATTGCAAAATATGACAACATTATGCCTGCAATTCATTTACCTGTACAATCTGGAAACTCAGATGTGTTAAAATTAATGGGTAGACGGTATACGCGGGAACATTACTTATCGTTAGTGGAACAAATTAAAACAAAAATTCCGGATGTAACATTCTCAACGGATATCATCGTTGGTTTTCCAAACGAAACTGAAGAACAATTCCAAGATACACTTTCCTTGGTGGATATTTGTCAATATGACTTAGCCTATACCTTTGTTTTTTCGCCTCGGGAAGGAACCCCTGCAGCACGTATGGAGGATAATGTCCCATTAAAAGAAAAACAAGAACGTTTGCAACGGTTAAATCAACGCATTACGCATTATTCACGCATGAATAATGAAAAGTATGCAGATAAGATTGTTGAAGTACTTGTGGATGGTTTTTCAAAGAAAAACGATTCGGTTTATGCCGGTTATACACGACATAACAAATTAGTAAACTTTACTGGAAAAAATGTAAAGCCAGGGGACATTGTTCGTGTTAGAATAACACAAGTTAAATCGTATTCGTTAGACGGAGAACTTGTTGAATAAGGAGAATATATGAGCGAGTTAAAAATTTTTGCACTTGGTGGATTGGATGAAGATGGTAAAAATATGTTCATTCTTGAGGATGATCAAGATATATTTGTCATTGAATGTGGATTAAAATACCCGAATGCAACGCAATTAGGGATTGAAATGGTCATTCCAGATTTTAGTTATTTAGTGCAAAATGCAAATAAAGTAAGGGCAATATTTATTACCCATGGACATGATGATGTCATGGCAGCATTGCCTAATTTATGCCGTTTGATTAATGTGCCAATTTACACAGGTGCATTAACCGCACAAATATTAAAAAATAAATTCCATGAATGTGGTATTAAAGACCGTGATATTCATGTTATTAAACGTAATGGAACTTATAAAATTGCAAACCATAAGGTCAAAACGTTTGGGGTAACCCAATCCATTGCCGATGCTTTTGGCTTGGCTATTTTAACAAGTCAAGGGTATGTGGTTTATACGAGTGAGTTCATTGTTGATTTTGATTGCCGAGGCAAAGGTTTTGATTTTGATATTAATGTATTAAGCGAAATTTCTTCCCAAGGTGTATTGGCGTTGATGGCAGAGTCAGTGGGCAGTGGGCGTAATGGTCATGCTTCACCTAATCATCGCTTAACACCACAAATTGAACCTTCATTTGAAGATACAGAACAACGTATCGTTGTAACGATGTATAACCAAAATTTGTTCCGTGTCATTGAAGTGTTGGAGTTGGCAAAGAAATTTAATCGCAAAGTATTTATTTATGATGATGCTTTGTGTGATGTTTTGCATTACATGCAAACTTTAGGTTACTATGATTTTAGTAATCTAAAAATGATTAATCAAGAAGAGTTTAATAATGACATGCAAGATGTATTGGTTATTGTGGCAGGCAGTGGCGCAACAATATTTAAAAAAGTACATCGAATTGCCATTCACGAAGACCCAGTTATTACTTTAAGTCCAAACGATACTATTGTGATTGCTTCCCCAATGGTACCAGGAACTGAAAAAGAAGGCGCACGCATGGAAGATGACTTATTTAAAGAGAGTGATCATGTTGTTGTTGTCGATTCCAAACGTATGTTTAGCATGCATGCTGCCAGTGAAGATCTTAAGATGATGATTTCTTTGTTGCGTCCAAAATATTACATTCCTGTTAAAGGGGAATACCGCCAATTGGTATCCAATGCGTTAATTGCAACGCAAATGGATTATTCACCAAATAATATTTTGGTGTTGGATAATGGTCAAATTGCTAAATTTTCTAAAGGTAATTGTTT
>CALCFG010000072.1 GCA_937900565.1 uncultured Erysipelotrichaceae bacterium | reverse complement strand
TGAAGAAGAAAATGGACAAGGAGAAACGCATGAAAATTAAGTTATTCTCATATGCCCAATTGGATACTGTTATTCATAAATTAAGTGGATTGACTAAATTATTATGTTTTTTATTTTTAACGACAGCAGTTATGATGACTTACGATATTCGCATCATTACTGTTATTATGATATTTAGTTTTGCTTGCTTTAAAGTGGCAAAGATTCAATGGAAACAAGTTAAAGTCATGTTTATTTATGTCTTTATCTTCCTCATTACTAACTTTATATTAACATTTATTTTTGCGCCACAATATGGAGTAGAACTTTATGGTACAAAGCATGTTATTTTTGAAATTGTCGGTCCTTATGTTGTTACACAAGAACAACTATATTATCAAGCCGCTAAATTTTTAAAATATTTATCGGTAATTCCGTTAGGATTGATTTTCTTCTTTACAACCAATCCAAGTGAATTTGCATCCAGCTTAAATAGTATCGGTATTCCTTATAAAATTTGTACGACACTATCGTTAACACTGCGATATTTTCCAGATATTCAACGAGATTATAACAATATCACATTAGCGCAACAAGCGCGTGGAATTGATATGAGCCGTAAAGAAAAATTAATGCGTCGTTTTAAAAATATTTTGTCCGTATTAATTCCATTAATATTTTCAACATTAGATCGTGTCGACGTGATTACTAATGCTATGACGTTGCGAGGCTATGGTAAAAGTAATCACCGTAGTTGGTATTCATTTAAAAACTTAGCAACTTATGATTACATTGCGCTTGTTATTTGTATGTTTTTAATGCTATTTACGCTTTATATGCGTTTCTTTGTTGTTAAAGGAATGTTTTATAATCCATTTATTTAATTATTAAAAGAAGGTAGGTATTTTTATGGCAATTAATTATGAAAAACCAATGTTAGTTTTCCAAACAGATTTTACTTATAAAGAAGGGGCTGTTTGCGCTATGTACGGAGTAGTAAAAAGTGTGGATCGTACATTGGAAATTATTGATGGTACGCATGAACTTCCACAATACGATACATGGAGTGCAAGTTACCGTTTAATGCAATCGTTAAAATTTTGGCCAAAAGGAACAATTTTTGTTTCTGTGGTAGACCCAGGGGTAGGAACAGCACGTAAAGCATGTGTTGCCAAAACTAAAGATGGTTATTATATTGTAACTCCTGATAATGGGGCATTAACACACGTTGCCTTAACAAGTGGCATTGAAGAAGTACGTCAAATTGATGAAAGTATCAATCGCTTACGTGGTAAAGATACCGAAACAGTATCAATTTTCCATGGACGTGATTTATTTGGATATTGTGCAGCTCGTTTAGCTTCTGGAATTATTAGTTATGAACAAGTAGGCCCTACATATCCAATTGAAGAAATTGTAATGCACGAAATTCATGAACCAACCATTGGTAATAACATTATTGAATGTATGTTTGAAATCAATGACCCGAATTTCGGTAACTTATGGACTAATGTAACAAAGAAACAATTTAATGATTTTGGTATTCAATATGGTGATATGGTTCATACCTGCATTTATCACAACAACGAACTTGTTTTTGATCAAGATGTGGTTTATGTAAGTAGCTTTGGCGATGCACCGAAAGGTGATGTGTTAATTTATAATAATGAACTTAACAAAGTTGCAATGGCAGTTAGTGTTGGTAACTTAGTTGAACAATACCATTTAGGTTACGGTAGTGATTGGAAAGTAGAATTTAAGAAAGGACACTAGATTATGAATTTCTTAGTATTGCAATCAGATTTTGGACTTGTCGATGGTGCAGTGAGTGCCATGGAAGGTGTCGCTTTAACAGTAAATCCTGAATTAAAAATTCACCATTTAACACATGATATTACACCTTACAATATCTTCGAAGGTTCTTATCGTTTATTTCAAACCGTACAATATTGGCCTAAAGGAACAGTTTTTGTTTCCGTTGTTGACCCAGGGGTAGGTACAAAGCGTAAAAGTGTCGTTGCTAAAACAAAAGACGGACATTATATCGTAACTCCTGATAATGGAACATTAACCCATATTGCCAATGATTATGGTATTGAGGAAATTCGTGAAATTGAAGAAAGTGTAAACCGTCGTAAAAACACTGAGTTATCTTATACATTCCATGGTCGTGACGTTTATGCTTATACCGGTGCACGTTTAGCTGCAGGTGTTATCACTTTTGAAGAAGTAGGACCGTTATTATCGGTTGATCATATTGTTAAATGTGCTGTTGCCCAAAATAGTTATGATGAAACAGAACATAGTGTTTCAGGATGTGTTGATATTTTAGATGTTCGTTTTGGTTCATTATGGACAAGTATTCCGCGTGAATTATTCTATTTATTAAATCCAGAGTTCGGTCAACGTTTTGAAATAACGATCATGAATGATTCCAAAATGGTATATCAAAATCAAGTTGTTTATGGCCATAGCTTTGCAGATGTAGCTATTGGTTCACCAATTATTTACATTAACTCTGTATATCGTGTTGGTTTAGCGATTAACCAAGGTAGCTTCCATAGAGCTTATAATATCGGAGTTGGCTCTAATTGGACCGTTAAAATTCGCGTTTTATAATTAAAATTAGCAATTGCTTTCCATTAAGCAGTTGCTTTTTAATTTTTTCGATTATCTATAGCTTTTCGATCATGTGATTTTACCATCATTTTCTCAAAATTTCTTGCTGATTTCTCACTTAATTACTTGACATTTCAATTTCGGGGGGGGGGTATCCTAGAGTAGTATTCAGGAGGTAAGGAATAAAATGAAAAAAGGAATACTAAGTGCACTAGTATTGACATTAGCTCTTGCTCCGACAGTTGTTGGCGTAAACGCGCATTATGATAGCACTTTAAACAAATCAGGTGTCAAAACAGTTTTAAAAGAAACTAAATTAACTGTTGAACAAGCTAAAAAACTAATGGAAGAGGCTCAACAAAATTACGATAAGGTTAAAGAGG
>CALCFG010000071.1 GCA_937900565.1 uncultured Erysipelotrichaceae bacterium | reverse complement strand
CTGAAAGTATTAATCGTATTATTAATGTGTTTCCTAGTGAACAACAAGCACAAATTCGTGTGCAATTATCGATGGTTTTGCAAGCTATTGTTGCCCAACAATTGTTGCCAAGTAAACAAGGGAAGATGTTGCCTGCGTTTGAGGTAATGTTAGCCAATACTGCCATTCGTACACAAATTCGCGATAATAAAATTCATCAAATTCATAACAGTATCATCAATGGTAAACAAGAAGGGATGATTACCATGGATGAATCTATTACTATGTTGTATCAACAAGGATTGATTAGTAAGGAAACAGCGCTTTTGTACAGTAAGGATAGCGAGTTTTTAAAACGTAAACTTGTCTAAATGAAAGACTAGGGGGATTGTATGCAGATATATTTACAGTATTTTGGAAATTTAAGCGCGACAATCGACGATCAACCATATGATTTGCAACGCTTATTGGGACGTCAATTAACCACCGTTTTTGCAATGTTAGTATTTTACCGGAAAACAGGTGTCTCTAAAAATCGATTTATTGAAACTTTTTGGAATAATAGCGAAAATCCAAGCAACGCTTTAAAATTTTCCATTCATCGCTTGCGTCAAGTATTTAAAACAATTGAACCACTTAAAGATGTGGAAGTGGTGGTAACAACAAAAAATGGTTACATGATTAATAAAGAAATAGATATTTCCACTGACTTTGAATTATTTGAAAAGTATGGTCAAATGGCACTGAATAACAATAACACTTCTTATTATGAGAAAGCGTTGGCGTTATATCGTGAAGACTTTCTAATAAGTTTTAATGATATTGATAAGATTTTATTGGATCGTGCACATTATAAAGTTTTAATGGCTCGTTTAGCGGAATCCTATTGTGCTTTATTGGATACCCATAATACCTATTCGGTAATGGTGCAGGTGGCAGCTAATGCGTTGCGCTTTGATGAATTGAATGAAGAGTTGATTTACTATTACATAAAAGCGTTACTTGAAACGAAACAATTTAATTGTGCTTTGACTTATTATGAAACAATTTCAACCCGGATGCATAAAGAGATGGGTGTTGAATTGCAAAGCAAAATTAGTCAATTGCTTAATATTGTCTCAAGTCAACAAAAAGAATCATCTTCCGATGAAATTTCTTTTTCAAGTAGTCTTGTGTCCAATCAAGGGGAAACCTTAAAAGGGCCACTATATTGTGATTATGCATCCTTTAAAAAAATTGCGCAATTTGAAATTCGTAATTCCATTCGATTAAAAACCAAAAAGTTTTTACTTTTTGTTAGTTTCAAAGATAAAACAGCCATTGATAACGATATTTTAGGTTTAGTAAGAATGGTTGCCCATACTTTACGTATCAATGATGTTTATACCCGCGTATCCAATAGTCAAGTTGTCATCTTATGCAGCTTTAATGATAAAAGTGATGGTTATATCGTAGCTGAACGCATCATCAATGCATACTATCATAAAATTAGTAAACGTAGTGAATTAACATATTCATTAGTGGATCTATTACCGCAACATATAAATTCAGATATTGTAAATATTGCATAACAATTAAGTACTTTTTCATTTCGATTGCGATGAAAAGTACTTTTGTTTTTTATCCCACAATTGTTGCTATTTATGCTTGTTCGCTTTTTCATTGATTTACTTGTGATAAAATGATTGCTAGGAGGTTATATGTTTCGAATAAAAAGAGTAATCTATCCTTTATTGAGTTTGGCTTTAATCACCGGTTGCCAAGCAAAGACAGTGAATAAAACTGCTAACGTCGATAATGAATTACCTTATCAGGCAACGAGTGCAGCTAAGCAAAACGAAATGCGTCAAACGTTGGCCGATGTGGCCAATGATAATCAATACACATTGGATAATCCATACGTTAAAGTTAATCCGTATGGTATTTCACCATTAAGCGCTTATATAGCCTTTAATGGTGATCCCTTATTAACGTATACTATTACTTTAAAAAGTAATGAAGATTCCATTGCTGATCTAACATATACCTATACTAATCAATCATTTATTCATGGTAGTGTCACTGGATTAAATGTTGAAGGAGATACAAAAGTAATTATTAGTGACGGGACAAATTATCATGAGTTGACATTAACTGCTGATTCAATTCCTGAAACTGCGATTGCTAAGGCTAAACTTACAACACACCAAGCTAACCTTGATGCTAATCATTTGGTTTTTGTGTCCCCAAGTTCTACGGGGTGTATGTCTGCGTATGATACATTGGGAAATTTACGATTTGTTTTGGAAGGTATGTTTATTTGGGATGCCAATGTTACCAATGATAATCAATTGATAGTTTCTAATGATACGCTTATAGAACTTCCTTATTACATGAGTGGCTTCTATACAATGGATTTAACTGGGCATATAGCCTCCCAATACATGGTTCCGGGTGGTTACCATCATGATGTGGATGCATTGAGTAATGGCAATTATTTAGTGGCAAGTAATGATATTAACCGTGGTACAGTGGAAGATGTTATTGTTGAACTGGATGGTAAAACTGGGGAAGTTGTAAAAACATTTGATATGCAATCCATCATTGATCCCAATACGGGAAAAAGCTTAAATTGGACAACAAAGGACTGGTTTCATAATAATTCTGTTGAATATGATCCAATTGGTAATACATTGGTTGTTTCGGGAAGGCATCAAGATGTAGTCGCTATTATTGATTATGATATCCAGGAACTTGTTGGATTGGTTGGTGATAGTACTGGATGGGATGAAGCCTATTTACCTTACTTTTATACACCACTCGGTAACGATTTTGAATTTCAATGGGCGCAACATGCAGCGAGCTATAATGATCAACATCAACTCATGTTATTTGATAATGGTATCTTTAGAAGTAAAGATAGTCAAAACAATGTGGATGCCAAAGATAATTATTCGCGCTTTGTATTATATGAAATAGATAATAAAAATCATACAATTCGCCAAGTATTCCAATATGGTAAAGAAAGAGGGTACGCTTACTATTCACCATATATTTGTGATGTGGATCAAATTGATAGCAATCGCTATTTAATTGATAGTGGCGGAATTTCTTATCTAAATGGTGAAATTAACAATTTACCTGGTGCATTGACAAGTTATGATCAAATGGAAGCTTACATAACATTGATTGATCAGGGTGAATGTGTATGGGAAATGTTGTTAGCTACAAATATTTACCGTGCAGAATTAATTGATGTGAATGATATTCAATACAATGGTACAGATTATACTAACTATGGCAATATGCAACCCATTAACTACCAAACGGTGGATTCATTGGATTTAAGCTCTGTCAATGATGTTACGAAAACAAATGAATTAGGTTTTAATCTTTACCATGATGGTTATCGATTGGTTGTGGATGCAAATGTTGGTCGGAAAGATTCGTTAGCTTTAATTTGTGTTAGTGATGATCAAGTGCGTCAATACGATATACAAAATGAAACAGAAGTGGGAATGTGTGTATCTATCTTTAATGAAACGGATGAAACTAACCACTTGATTCAATCCGTACCTTTAACAGATTTAAATGATAACTATCGTTTCTATTATCTTTATAATGGCCAATATTACGATACTGGCTATACTTATAGTTAGTATTAAATAAGTAAGGAGTTTTTACAATGGAAAGTTTTTATGCCCATGATGGGATGGTGTTAATTAATTATACAAAAACCTATGTTAATGATCCGAGTGATTTATTGGATAGTGAAGAGTTTAAATACTTTATTTGCTTATTCATGGATGATCTTAAAAAGACCAATTATGATTTGTATACTTTTTTAACAACGATTGCATACAATCGTAAGATTGATAATTTAATTCGTTTATTGAAAATGTTAACGGTATTAAATTTGGATGAAATTGAACAATTCAGTGACCATGAACGTAAAATGTTAGAAGAAGTCGTCGAAGCTGCTTATTTATTTTGGCGAAGTCAACAACGTATTTCTGTGATGGAAACTTATCATGTGGAAGGCTTTTTGCTGAACTCTTTCTTGGATGCGGATACTCAATTTAACACGATGATACGTAATTTCTATCGGCAATTACAAGAAAAACTACAGGGAACAAGCAATTTGGTTTACCGGCAATTGCATTCAGGAACCAATGCAGGAATTTTAGTGACGCATGTTGAACGTAATTATCCAATTCAATATCAAATACTTAATACGGTTCCTTTAATCAGTAAAGTATTATTGCATACGCCATTAATTATTCATCCAAAATCAAATAAACGTAAAGGTATGTTTCAGCCAACGTTAATTAATCCGATGACTACTTTAAACTTTAATCCAAATGAATATTTTACGTTACCTATGTGGGTTGGGGATTCGTTATGCCATTTAGTATTCCATCGTAACTATACTGCGGTAGCTTTAGGTTGTGTTAACTTATTTGAATTAGCGCAACCAAGTACGGTAGCTTCAAAACAACCGGACTTAATTATTCTATTTGGAATTAATGATGGTATGAAAGACACAACATATTATCATGATAAAATCAATGATATTTGGGTAGGTAAAATAAGTATAGATGATCCAATTGATTATTTTGGTTATTTTAAAAAGATGGCGTTAACATTGCATAATCTTAAAAATATTCATGCAAAGAAACTACCAATTCATGGGGCGATGATTGAAATTACATTCAAGGATGGTTCACGTAAAGGCGTTGTGTTAATGGGGGATAGTGGCGCAGGGAAAAGTGAATCCATTGCGGCTATGACTAAGATTGCTGGTAATCGTATCGACCATCAAGAAGTAATATTCGATGATATGGGTGCAATGTATTTTGATGAAAATAATAACATTGTTGCAAGTGGTACCGAAATCGGCGCTTTTGTTCGCTTGGATGATTTAGATAAAGGAACTGCCTATAATGATTTGGATCGTTCCATTTTCTTTAACCCAGAAACGTCCAACTCACGCGTTGTATTACCAACAACGCCTTATAAAGATGTGGTTGCATCACACAAGGTAGATGTATTCTTATATGCAAATAATTACGATGAACGCTTAGGGGTTAATTTGTTTGATGATGTCGAAAGTGCTAAACAAGTATTTAAACAAGGTCGTCGCTTTGCCCTTGGTACAACCAATGAAGTTGGTATTAGTGATACTTTCTTTGCAAATCCATTTGGCCCAATGCAAGAACAAGAGCTTACCAATCCGCTCATTGACGATATCTTTACTGCCATTCATGAATCTTCAACTGTACAATTGGGGCAAATATTTACCCATTTAGGTCGTGAAGATAAAGGGGATGATAAACTCGAAGCTGCAGCCAATGCATTATTGGATTTGATTGCAACGAAAGAATAATTAAAAAGTGATTTATGTATCGATGGGATGCATAAATCACTTTTACATTAACAAGTATTAGAAGTTAGGGTCGTATTGATTGGCAGGTAAGCAATTCAAGTCACATTGCTTTGGATTACAAATGCACAAGGCTTGATGTTTTTTAATTGGCCCTTGGTGATAATAATCATTCGATAAATCATTAATCATGGAGATTTTGACAATACGATTGTATTGTTTTGGATGATCATGAACAATTGTTACACCGTCAACTTTACTTAAAAAGTCATATTCTTTTGTGCCAATTTCCTCATAATAAGGATCAAAAAGGTAGATATTTTCGCTGTCAATACCAGTCAATAAAATATAATGTCCTGTTTCGAGCCATACACGCAATAAAATACAACCACCTTTTTTTAAAAATTGTCCAAATCCGTTGTTTTCCTCGATTTTGATGCATTGATCGGAGTATTCTTTGGCTTTGATTTGAAAAGTGTGTGTCTTACTGTAATGATTTAACCAATAGGCAATATAATGCATGCAAGCTTTACTTGTACCAGAAAAGCCAGGTTTACCATCATCATCAAAACAATCCAAAGAGAAGGTATACATTGCTTTTAAAACTTCTGGAATAATTTCGTCACGTTCATATAAATAACGTAACGCGTTTACAAGACATGCTGTTCCGCAATCGTATTCACTTGTTTGATAAATTAAATTATTTTTCAAAGCAAAACCCTCCATTTACTAATAACGTATTTATTATTATTGACAAATATTGTGTTGTCAATAAAAGTTTACTTTAACTAAAATAAAAGTTCGATTTAAATAAATTTTTTAATAAAAATCATTGCATAGAATAGTAGGTAGTTTATAATTAATTCGTTTCATATTTTTTGAAACGATTTCGATTTTAAGGAGGTTACCATGAATCATTTTTTTAAACAATCAATGCGTACTTTATTAACTTTAATTTTAAGTTTTGGGTTAGTAGGTTGTGCAAATAATAAACCAAGTGATCAAATAGTACAAAATAACATAAATAATGCTAACATCGTTAATGTTGGTGTTACCGATTCTGTATCAACATTGAATCCTTTATTAATGAATGGTGGTGAAGTTACTAAATATGCCACTGGATTGATGTTTTTACCGTTAGTTGAATTAAATAAAGATTTATCGTTTGATTATTTCATTGCAGATAGTATTACTACTGATGATAACCTTACGTTTACTGTACACGTCAACCCGCAAGCAAAATGGAGCGACGGCACTGCAGTAACTGCATATGATGTGGAGTATACAGCATTGCGATTATGTTCGCCTATTATTGCCAATACTGCAATGATGTATTATGTATTTGAGGGTGTTGGAGAGGATGGCTTTGTTGAGCCTGGTGCAACTTCCATTGATGGAATCAATGTTGTCGATGAATCAACCATTACATTTACTTGTAAACAACCTATGGCATTAAATACATTCATGAATTCCTATGCTCGTTATTTAATGCCATTACCTAAACATATGATAGAAAATATTGCTGAAGAAGATTTAGCAAGTAACGCTTGGTTTGAAAAACCTACAGTAGTTTCAGGACCATATATGTTGGATAGTTTTGATGTGGATCATTATGTTTCATATACCGCAAACGAAAATTATTGGTTAGGTAAACCAAGCATTGAGAAACTTAATATTCGTATTGTGGATGGTGCTCAATTATATGCTGGTTTAAAATCAGGTGAAATTGATGTTACTCAACAAACAATGTCCGTTATTCCGCAAGAAGACTATGCTTCTGTGGAAAGTTTAAATAATGTAACCGCAGTTTATGGTGATGCCATTACTAACCAATCTTTATTCATAAATACAAGTAAGGTAAACGATGTGAAAGTACGACAAGCGTTACTTTATGCAATTGATCGCGAAACATTAGTATCTGGATTGCTTGAAGGTCATGGAGAAGTAGTGGATGGTTTCTTATCTTCCGTATCACCTTATTATGATAAGACGTTAGTAACAACAACTTATGATCCAGAAAAAGCCAAAGCATTATTGCAAGAAGCAAATTGGGACAGTAGTAATAAATTAGTATTCTATGTTAATTCAGGGGATACCACGATGGTTAATGCAGCAAATGTATTGGTTGCTCAATGGCAACAAGTCGGTATTAATGTAGAAATTAACACGGTTGATTTTGCTACATTAATGAGTGTTGCAGGTACTAAAGATTATGATTTATTAGCGGTTCAATACACATATCCACCAATTGATCCATATACCGATATTAACTGGTTATTATCTGGCGAAGGCAGTTGGACAGGTTATTACGACCAAAGTGTTTCAGATGCTTTAGCTGCAACACAAACTGAAAGTGAAGACAAATTAGTCGATCTTTATCATGTGGTTAGTCAAAAAGTACAACAAGATGTACCAATGATCAGTGTTTATGTTATCGAGGCATTAGCTGCTGTAAATAATCGTATGGTCAATGTTACGCCAAGTGTTTATGGACTATTTAATAATGTTCATCAATGGAGCGTTCAATAATGAATTCCTTATTGGAAGTAAACTCATTGTCCATTGGGTTTGAAAACAATAAAGAGCAATATACTGTCGTAAATGATGTAAGTTTTTCAATTCAAGAAAAAGAAGTTGTTTGCGTAGTAGGAGAAAGCGGGTGTGGGAAATCAATCTCATGCCTTTCGCTTTTAAATCTTCTTCCTAAATCTGCGCATATTATTCAAGGTAGTGCACTGTTTAAGGGAAATGACTTATTTAAATTAAATGAAAAGCAATTGGATAAGATTCGCGGCAATGATATTGCCTTGATATCCCAAGACCCATTGTCTTCTTTGGATCCATTATATAAAGTAGGAAATCAAATTGTTGAAGCATTATTCGCGCATCAAGATTTAACGAAAGAACAGGCTAAAAAACAAACGTTAGATCTGTTAAAATCTGTTGGTCTAAGTGATGCACTTACGGTTTATAACAGTTACCCTCATACGTTAAGTGGCGGAATGCGCCAACGGGTGATGATTGCTTTAGCGTTAGCAAATCGCCCAAGCTTACTATTGGCCGATGAGCCTACAACTGCCTTGGATGTAACAATTCAAGCACAAATTATGGATCTTGTACGTTCTAAAAAAGAAGAATATGGTATGTCTATTTTGTTAATTACTCATGATATGGGGGTAGTGGCTTCACTTGCAGACCGCGTTTACGTTATGTATAGCGGTCAAATTGTGGAAAGTGGAAGCGTGGATGATGTATTAAAGCATCCTAAACACCCATATACGAAAGCGTTAATCGGTGCCATTCCGACTCTGGACACAGATCGAAATACACAACTTAAAAGTATTGAGGGGAATGTTCCTAGTTTTACTGAGAAAATGCACGGCTGTCGTTTTGCACCACGCTGCAATTATTGTATGCCTCAATGTACATTACAAGAGGTTTCTTTAAATACTAATGGTAAGCATTGTTACCGTTGTTTATTAAATGAGAAAGATTAATTTATGAAAGAAATTATTCGGATTGAAAATTGTTATAAATACTTTCCCATTCAAGATGGATTTTTTAAACGTACCATAGGCTTTACGAAAGCGGTGGACGGTGTTAATTTAAGCATTTATGAAGGACAAACGTTAGGTATAGTTGGTGAAAGTGGTTCAGGTAAAAGTACATTAGCTAATATGATTGTAGGGTTAGAAAAACCGAGCAGCGGCAAAATTTATATTATGGATCATGAAATTAGTCAATATTCTCGTAACGATTGGAAAGAATTACGTTCGAGTGTTCAAATGGTGTTTCAAAATCCATATGCTTCTTTGAATCCCAAAAAGCGTATTATGGATATTTTAAAAGATCCAATGCTGACACATGGAGCTTGCGCTAAAGCGGATTTAGATCAACGTTTAATTGAATTAATGGACATGGTAGCATTACCGCATGACAGCTTGTATAAATACCCCAATGCTTTTTCGGGTGGGCAACGGCAACGTATTGCGATTGCCAAAGCATTGAGCTTAAATCCAAAAATATTAATCTGTGATGAACCGACAAGTGCATTGGATGTTTCAATTCAAGCACAAATTTTAAATTTATTAAAATCATTGCAAAAGCAACTTAACCTAACCATTGTTTTTATTGGACATGGTTTAGGTGCAGTCAATTATATTGCTGATTCCATTGCGGTAATGGTGCAAGGGCACATTGTTGAATACGGTCAAAGTGAAGCAATTTTTAAAGATGCAAAACATCTGTATACGAAAAGTTTATTAGCAGCATATCCAAGCATCGATCCACAAATAGCACGTCAATTTAAACCGTTATTAAATGAAGAAATTCGTGTTAATCGTGTTTATGAAAAAAGCGAAGTGGAAAAGATTAGAAAACATTTAGCTAAAAAAGATTTAGTGGCAACACCATTAACTCAATTGGGTAGCAACCATTATGTTTTAACTGAAGAAGGGAAGTTACTATGAGTCGTTATATTATTAAACGCCTATTGATGGCTATCCCGGTATTGATTGGTATTACAATCATCGATTATGCGTTAATGTGTGCTGCTGGTTCGCCATTAGAAATGATGGTTGGAGCACGTTTTTCTCAAAGTGCCTTGGAATTAAAAGCAGCACAATTGGGTTTGAACCAACCGATTTATGTGCAATATTTTTATTGGCTAATGGAATTGTTGCAAGGTAACTTAGGTACTTCCATTAAAACCTATCAAAGTGTTTCTACTATGATAGGTTCGCATATCGGTCCAACATTGCTACTAATGGGAACTTCATTGATTCTTTCGTTAGTAATTGCTTTACCGGTTGGTATTTATAGTGCGGTAAATCAATACAGTAAAAAAGATTTTACTATTGTAACAACTTCTTTTGTCGCGAGTAGTATTCCTTCTTTTTTCTTATCTTTAATCTTTATTTACTTATTTGCCCTTGTTTTAAAGTGGTTACCAAGTTCTGGTATGACCACTTTAGGCGCAGATTTTAATTTTCTAGATTTGTTAGCACATATGGCTTTACCTGTTAGTGTATTAACCTTATCATTGGCTGGAAGTAATATTCGTTATATTCGGACATCAATGTTAGAAATATTGCAAAAAGATTATCTAAAAGCAGCGCTTGCAAAAGGAATTGGCAAGCGTAAAGTATTATGGAAACATGCGTTTAAAAATGCATTATTACCTATTATTAGTGTGATTGGAATGCAAATTCCAATGTTATTTGGTGGCGCTGTGGTTGTAGAACAAGTATTTTCTTGGCCAGGTCTTGGTTTATTAATGACTTCTGCCATCACTTCCCGTGATTATCCTGTAATTATGGGGGTTTGTTTATTAAGTGCTGTGGTTGTATTGGTTGCGAACTTATTAACTGATATTGCCTATGCGTTAGTTGATCCAACTGTAAAATTAAAATAGAGCCTATGAATAATCAAAGTTATTTTAAAAGTGTTGTTAATCGATTTAAACAGTCCAAACTTGCTTTGGTATTTTCGTGTGTCTTTGTATTGTTAGTGATTCTATCCATTGTATTACCAGTGGTTCTACCATATGGTCCCAATG
>CALCFG010000070.1 GCA_937900565.1 uncultured Erysipelotrichaceae bacterium | reverse complement strand
AGTTGCTAAAACTTTAGCTTTTAATTTAAACCCAGATACAATCTTGGTTTACAGTGATACACCAGGTTCAAGCATTGATGTTGAACAAGTTAAAACAATTAAATCCATTACTGATACACCAGTATTTGCATCTAATGGTGTAAAAGCTGAAACAATCGCAGAAATTTTAAGCGTAGCTGATGGAGCAATTGTTGCAACGAGCACAAAATACGATGGCAAATTCTATAACGCGGTTGATATTGAACGTGTAAAAGCTTTAATGGCGAATGCTAAAGCTGCACGTGGTGATAAGTAAAATTATATTTGTATAACGTTCATTGATTAAAAAGTGCCTTTCGATAGAAGGTGCTTTTTATCTATGAGGTATCATTTCTATGGCTGTAAAAGATAAGGAAATAGTTTTCACAAAAAAATAATCTTTAAAATAAAATATTCATCTAAACAAATGTAAATATTTTGAAATAAATACTAAAATAGTGAAAATTTTTCATTTTCAAACAAAATTCTGTATTGTATATTCTATGTATTGTTTAAAGGAAGAAAGTTTATGAAAATAGGAACAATTAAAGAAATTAAAAATCACGAATACCGTGTAGGAATTACACCCGATAACGTTAAAGCGTTTGTCGCACATGGACATCAAGTCTATGTTGAAACTAAGGCGGGTGAAGGCGCAGGTTTTAGTGATAGCGAATATAAGGATGCAGGAGCGATTGTTTTAAATACGCCTGAAGAAGTATGTGATGCAGTTGAAATGGTTATTAAAGTAAAAGAACCGTTGGCCAGTGAATATCATTTATTCCGTAAGGATCATATTCTTTACACTTATTTACACTTAGCAGCTGATGAGGCATTAGCTCGCCATTTAATGGATTTAGGCTTAACAGCTATTGCTTATGAAACAATTACGGACAATCAAGGTCACTTGCCTTGCTTACGTCCAATGTCGATGATTGCTGGGCGTTTAAGTATTCAAGAGGGTGCTAAATATATTGAAAAAGCGTATGGTGGACGCGGCATTTTATTATGTGGTGTACCAGGAGTAGAGCGTGGGAAAATAGTCATTATTGGTGGCGGTATTGCAGGAACCTACGCAGCTAAAGCTGCCGTAGGTATTGATGCTGAAGTTACTTTATTGGATGTGGATATGAATCGCTTGCTTTATTTAGAAGATATTTTTGGTGCTTCTATTACGACGCTATATAGTACAGAAACAAATATTATTAATAGTTTAAAACAAGCGGATGTTGTGATTGGTTCGGTATTGTTGCCAGGAGCAAAAACACCTAGATTAATCAAAAAAGAATACTTAAAATTAATGAAACCAGGATCAGTGATTGTGGATATTGCCATTGACCAAGGTGGTTGTGCTGAATCCAGTCATGTAACAACTCATGATGACCCAGTGTATATTGAAGATGGCGTGGTTCACTATTGTGTAGGTAATATGCCAGGTGCTGTGCCACATACTTCAACGTTGGCGTTAACAAACGCTACGATTCCGTATGCGTTAAAAATAGCGGATTTAGGGTTGGAAGCTGTATTGAAAGGCGATGAAGGTTTTGCCAAAGGGGTAAATATTTGTCAACATCAGTGCACTAATAAAGCGGTTGCGATGAGTTTAAATTTAGAATATAAGAATTTATTTGAACTCATTTAATTTATAAATGAAAAAGTTGAAAATCGTGTGGATTAACCCTTATGATTTTCAACTTTTATTTTATTTAATTTCATTTTATGCTTCTGTAAAAAGCATTACGAACAATTAATTGCACTAAAATTTGTAATTTTATAGACTTATAGTGTAAGAATGATTTTATAAATAACATTTGGAGGTTTATATGAAACATTTCTCATTACAAAAGTTAAGTCAACTTATGATTGAAAAACGTAAAGCGAATAAAATAACATTGGTTGAATTAAGTAAATTAACGGGCATTAATCGATCAATGTTAACACGTATTGAAATTATGGATTATACGCCTACCATAACCCAACTTGAATCTTTATGCGATGCATTGGGCATTGATATATTTGATTTATATCAACCAACGTTAACAAAAACAGATGTTTCAATAAAACCGTTAAATATTGCTGTTGCAGGTACTGGATATGTTGGATTAAGTATAGCAACATTATTAGCTCAACATCATCATGTAACAGCAGTTGACGTTATTGAAGAAAAAGTTAATTTAATCAATCAAAAGAAATCACCAATTCAAGATGATTACATTGAGGACTATTTGGCAAATAAGCCGCTGGATTTAACGGCTACGTTAGATACTCATGTTGCATACAAGGATGCGGATTATGTTGTCATTGCTGCACCAACTAACTATGATTCAAACCGTAACTACTTTGATACCAGTGCTGTGGAATCGGTAATTGATGCAGTATTAGCTGTAAATCCAGAAGCGTTAATGGTGATTAAATCAACAATACCTGTAGGATATACAAAAATGATTCGAGATAAATATAAAAATCATCGCATCATGTTTTCGCCTGAATTTTTAAGAGAATCCAAAGCGTTATATGATAATTTATACCCTTCACGCATTATAGTTGGTACAGATTTAAATGATGAATTCTTATTGAATAAAGCCAAAGAATTTGCGGCTTTATTGCAACAAGGCGCACTTAAAGAAAATATTCCAACATTGTTCATGGATTTTACAGAAGCAGAAGCTGTTAAATTATTTGCCAATACTTATTTAGCGCTTCGCGTTTCGTATTTTAATGAATTGGATACGTATGCCGAATTAAAAGGATTGAATACTAAAAATATTATTAATGGGGTGTGTCTAGATCCGCGAATTGGTTCACATTACAATAATCCATCGTTTGGTTATGGTGGCTATTGTTTACCAAAAGATACAAAACAATTGTTAGCGAATTACGATAATGTGCCACAGAATATGATGAGTGCAATTGTTGAAAGCAATCGTACTCGAAAAGACTTTATAGCTGATCAAGTATTACGTAAAGCAGGCTATTATTCGTATTCATTAGATAATAATTACCAATATGATCATGAACAAAAAGTCATTGTGGGTGTCTATCGATTAACAATGAAATCAAATAGTGATAACTTTAGACAATCATCAATTCAAGGTGTGATGAAACGGATCAAAGCAAAGGGAGCGACAGTTATTATTTATGAGCCAACCTTACCGGATGGTACTACATTTTTTGGAAGTCTTGTTGTGAATGATTTAAAAAAATTCAAAAAACAATCGCAAGCCATTATAGCCAATCGTTACGATAGTTGTTTGGATGATGTCAAAGCGAAAGTGTACACTAGGGATTTATATCAACGTGATTAGAATAAAGCGTAGGCGATGCCTACGCTTTATTATGTCATTGGGAGTGTTCTATATCATAGAGCGGTTGTGCATAGTAGTGTGTATGTAGATATTTATGCGATAATTCACTACCAGGAGAGCCAAAGAATTCTTGATATGTGGTTAAAACAACTGGGTTTTGATGTGATTTACGAATCGTTGATTGTTCATCGATTTTGTAAATTGCTTCTTTACGACGGTTTTTAACATCAATACCATTTAAAGTCTTTGATGATTTAATTGGTTGACCACCACCCATGATGCATCCACCAGGACAGGACATAATTTCAATAAAATGATATTTACATGTGCCGGCTTTGATTTGTTCCATGATAATTCGTGCATTCTTCAATGAAGATGCAACGGCAATGTTAAGGGATGTTTCACCAATTTGAATGGTTGTTTCAACGATGCCTTCTTGACCTCTGACTTGTGTGTATTCTAATTTCGGTAAATCTTGGCCAGTGAGTTTGTCCGCTGCAGTACGCAAAGCAGCTTCCATTACACCACCACTTGTGCCAAAGATAGCACCAGCCCCACTGGCCATTCCAAGTGGATGGTCAAATGGTGAATCTTTTAATTCGGTAAAATCAATGTTAGCATATTCAATCATGCGACCAAGTTCACGTGTTGTTAATACATAGTCAACATCACGTAAGCCATCCACTTCCATGCCGTCGCGTTTAATTTCAGCTTTTTTAGCAATGCATGGCATGATTGAAACAACACGTATTTTAGTTGGATCTAAATTGTTCTTTTTTGCAAAATAAGATTTAATGATTGCACCAAACATCATTTGTGGACTCTTACATGTGGATAAGTGGTCAAGATACTCTGGGTAATTCTTTTCCATAAAACGAATCCATGCTGGGGAACAAGATGTCATCATTGGTAAAACACCACCATTACTTACGCGGTCAATGAATTCATTTGCTTCTTCCATAATGGTCATATCGGCTGCATAATTTGTATCAAATACATAATCAAAGCCCAATGCTTTTAATGCAGAGACCATTCTTCCAGAAGCGTTCGTTCCTACTTTTTCTCCAAACATTTCCCCAATGGCAACACGAACAGCAGGGGCAGTCTGTGCGATGCAGATAGTATCTGGATCACTTAATTCACGCCATACATCTTTTATGCTTTCTTTTTCGCGTAAGGCACCTGTTGGGCAAGCTTCAATGCATTGGCCACAGAATGTACAGGAAACATTATTTAAACTTAAATCATAAGTTGTAGAGATACATGAATCAAACCCACGATTGATGCAGTCAATGGCGCCAATATCTTGGACTTTTTTACATGTCGAAACACAGCGACGGCATAAAATACACTTTTTAAAGTCACGAATCAACGCAGGGGATTGGTCATCAATTTTATGTTGTGTCACTTCGCCTTCATATTCGATGTGTTGCACATTGAGTTTTCGTGCTAAAGCTGATAATTCACATTGGCCATTTCTAACACAAGTTAAACATTCCCGATGGTGATTGCTTAAAATAAGATCTAAGATCGTTCGACGGGCTTCCATTACCTCCGCAGAATTAGTTAAAACTTCCATACCTTCCGCTACTTGTTGAATGCATGAAGTGGCAAATCCTTTGCGTCCTTTTACTTTAACAATGCACATACGGCAATCGCCCACTTCATTGACGCCTTTTAAAAAACAAAGGGTAGGAATATCAATACCGACACTGCGTGCAGCTTGTAATATTGTGGTGCCTTCTTCAACTTCTACGGCTTTATTATCTATCGTTAAATGTATCATAGTTGGTCTCCTTTAATGGTTAATTGCACCAAATGGACAAATGGTTACACAAGTTCCGCACTTAATGCAAACGGATGGATCTATGTAATGTGCTTGTTTAATCGCGCCACTAATGGCATTGACTGGACAATTCTTCGCACATAAGCCACATCCTTTACAACTGGATGGATCAATTTTAATTACGGATAATGCTTTGCATGTACCCGTTGGGCAACGGTGATGATATACATGTTCATTGTATTCATCCCTAAAGAATTTTAAAGTGGACAATACTGGGTTAGGGGCGGTTTGTCCTAAGCCACATATTGATGCATTTTGAATAACATGTGCCAGTTTTTCTAATTTATATAAATCTTGACCATCGGCTTTACCCTCACAGATGCGATTTAATATTTCTAACATACGTTTTGTCCCAATACGACAAGGTGTGCATTTTCCACACGATTCACTGACGGTAAAATCAAGATAGAAACGTGCAATATCGACCATGCATTTGGTTTCATCCATTACAATGAGTCCACCACTTCCCATCATCGATCCAATTTGTGCTAATGATTCATAATCAATAGGTGTATCTAAATGTTCCACAGGTATGCATCCACCACTTGGACCGCCTGTTTGGGCAGCTTTGAATTTTTTATTATTCGGAATACCACCGCCAATGTCATAAATGATTTCGCGTAAGGTTGTTCCCATTGGTACTTCTACCAATCCAGTATTATGAACATTGCCACCTAGAGCAAATACTTTTGTTCCTTTACTGGTTGCAGTGCCAATGGCATTGAAAGCTTCTGCGCCATCATTAATAATTTTGGTGATGTTTGCAAATGTTTCAACATTGTTGATAACTGTTGGTTTACCAAATAAACCTTTTTGAGCTGGATAAGGGGGTTTAACGCGTGGTTGCCCACGTTTGCCTTCAATACTTTCCAACAAGGCGGTTTCTTCACCACAAACAAACGCACCAGCACCAAGGCGAATATCAATATCAAAACTAAAGTCTGTACCAAAGATGTGATCACCTAATGTAGCAAATTGGCGACTTAAGGCAATGGCGTTGGTTAAGCGTTTAACTGCATATGGATATTCAGCACGGACATAAATATATCCTTTTTGAGCACCAATGGCATAGCCACAAATTGTCATGGCTTCCAAGACACCAAATGGGTCTCCTTCCAAAATGGAACGATCCATAAAAGCACCTGGATCTCCTTCATCGGCATTGCACACAACGTATTTGATATCACTTTCTTCTTGTGCGGTTAAAGCCCATTTTCTTCCCGTAGGGAAACCAGCACCACCGCGTCCTCTTAATCCAGAAGCACGAATGATATCAATTACCTCACTGGGTGTTAGCTCAAATAATGATTTTTGCAATGCTTGATAGCCATCAAAGGCGATATAGTCTTCAATCTTTTCAGGATCTACCACACCCACATTACGTAATGCAATTCGTTTTTGTTTTTTATAGAAAGCTAAATCATTTAATTTTTGAATTTGTAATCCAGTGACTTCTTTTACTAAAAGCCGTTTTACTACAGTGTGATTCATGACATGGGAGGTTATGATTTCTTCACAATCTTCCACACTCACATTTGCATAGAATGTATCGTCGGGACGAATAACAACCACAGGCCCTTCACTGCACAATCCGATACAACCGGTTTGGATGACACGAACATTTTCTAAACGATAATCTGCGATGCATTGTTGTAATTTATCTAAAATTAATTCACTGTGATTCGAAAAACAACCTGGCCCATGGCAAACAAGAATATGTGTTTCAAGGCTTGGTATATCGTATAAGCGGGATGCTAAACGGTCATGCATTGTTTCATATATAGATTGAATTTTTGCTAGTTGTTCATTCATTGCCTTTCTCCTTTGCATAAATTTCATCAATGACTTCGCTTAGTTTTGAAGCGCTGGCTTTACCATAGGTTGTGTCATTGATCATAAACACGGGGGCAAGCCCACATGCACCAACACACCGTACTTCATCAATACTAAACAACCCATCTTTGGTAGTTTCACCCGGGTTAATCCCTAATTTGCGACACGCAGTATTCAATAAATTTTTACTGCCTTTAACAAAGCATGCCGTACCCAAACAAACGGAGAGTACATATTTTCCTTTTGGTTTTAATGAAAAGCGGGAATAAAACGTAATGACACCATAGATGTGTGCCATCGATACATCCAAATGCTCACTAATTATGTATTGAGCATCCAAAGGAATGTAACCAAAGCGTTCTTGCACATCATTTAAAATCATGATCAAGTAATCCTCTGTTTGCGGATATTTGGCAAAGATTGGATCCAATGCTTCTTGAATCCTTTGACGCGTACAATTACAAGTCATTATAAATCTCCTTTAACTACTAAGTTAGCTGCTTAAAATCTGTACAAAGCAGATTAAGTAAGCGTTTACATTTATGATTGTAACACTGTTTTTTTAGTAATCAATGTGCTTTAGATAAGTTATTTAATTAATTAATGAAACACTTTTTCGACTTTAAAAAGTTAAAAAAGTCTAACTTTGTTAAACTTTACATTATATTCACGATTTTAACCGTTTTCATAATTTTTAATGTTTGAATTAACATAGTTTGAGCTTAAATTAACAAGTTTATTCGACTATTCAATAAATATATGCGCTATAATACTAAGTAGCATAGATATATGGAGGAAAAAAATAAATTATGCCAACTATTATTGATGTTTATGCACGTGAAGTAATCGATTCTCGTGGTAACCCAACGATTGAATGTGAAGTAACTACTGAAAGTGGTGCATTCGGAAGAGCAATGGTTCCAAGTGGAGCTTCTACTGGTGAAAGAGAAGCATTGGAATTAAGAGATGGAGATAAATCTCGTTTCTCTGGTAAAGGTGTTACTAAAGCGGTTGATAATGTAAACACTAAAATTGCTGATGCAATCTTAGGTATGGACGTTAGAGATCAAAATGCAATTGACCAAGTAATGTTAGAATTAGATGGTACTGATTTCAAATCTAATTTAGGTGCAAATGCTATCTTATCTGTATCAATGGCTTGTGCTCGTGCAGCTGCTGATTATTATGGTATGCCTTTATACAAATACTTCGGTGGTTTCAATGGTAAAGTATTGCCAGTTCCTATGATGAACGTTATCAACGGTGGTAGCCATGCTGACTCTACAGTTGACTTCCAAGAATTCATGATTATGCCTGTTGGTGCTAAATCAATCAAAGAAGCTGTTCAAATGGGAGCAGATACATTCCATACTTTAAAATCTGTATTAAAAGCTAAAGGTTATAATACAAACGTTGGTGATGAAGGTGGTTTCGCACCAAGCTGTAAAGATGGTAATGAAGAACCATTAGAATTATTGGTAGAAGCTATTACTAAAGCTGGTTTCGTTCCTGGTAAAGATATTTGCATTGCTATGGACGTTGCTTCCAGTGAATTCTACAATCCAGAAACTAAATTGTATGAATTGAAAAAATCTAACGGTGGTGTAAAAACTAGCGAAGAAATGATTGATATGTATGAAGAATGGATTGCTAAATATCCAATCGTATCAATTGAAGATGGTTTAGGAGAAAACGACTGGGATGGTTGGAAAAAATTAACTGACCGTTTAGGTAAGAAAATCCAATTAGTTGGTGACGACTTATTCGTAACTAACCCATCAATCCTTAAAAAAGGTATCGAAGCTGGTATTGCTAACGCTATCTTAATTAAAGTTAACCAAGTTGGTAGCTTAACTGAAACATTTGATGCAATGGAAATGGCTAAAAAAGCTGGTTACACTTGCGTAGTTTCTCACAGATCTGGTGAAACAGAAGATACAACTATTGCTGATATCGCTGTTGGTTTCAATGCTGGTCAAATTAAAACTGGTTCTATGAGCCGTACAGACCGTGTTGCTAAATACAACCAATTAATGAGAATCGAAGAAGAATTAGGACCTGTTGCTGAATACCAAGGTGCTGATTGCTTCTACAACTTAAAATAGTTGATTCCTCACATTAAAGATGGTACTGATGAAGTATCATCTTTTTTTAGCGTAAATATTATTGGATGACAAAAAGGGATAACCAAAAAGCCAATGCATGTAGAGTCTATGCATTGGCTTTATTTGCAAGTGATTAAAAATCGCTGGATTATTCACCTAATTTTTTATTTAAGTCATCACCTTTAACGAATGTTACTGTGTAGTAAACTTCGTTTTCAACAGGTTTAACATAAATATTTAAGGATTTGATATCTTTAACTTTATAACCAGCTAATTTTACTTCTTCTTTAACTTGTTTTTCAATATCTGCTACATTTAACTCATTACCATTTGCTTGCACTAATGTTAAAACTTTCATTTCTAAACTCCTTGTCAATTCTTTCGACGCGTATAGTTTAGCTTAAACAAAAAATAAGTCAACGGATTAAGTCTGTGTAAGGCTTTACACAGCGGTAAACACTCTGAAAAATGCTAATATTTAAGCTATTTTTGGATTCTGATTACCATTTGTAAAACTTTGGTCAATAATGATGACTATCATGTAAAATAGATACTATGAATAATTTAAAAAAACACAAATGGTTAAGCAAATCTTGTATCGTAACATTGATTGCCATTTTTATCTTGATATTGATACTTAATTTATTGACTCCATTGGTAGCTGATGATTATGCTTATGCGACAGCCAATACCTTACTGGAAGTATTTCAACTTGAAAAGATTCAATATTTCTCATGGGGTGGACGAAGTGTGGCACATGTGTTTGCACGTACTTTTTTAATGTTACCTAAAGTAATATTTTCTTTTATAAATAGTCTAGTATTTGTTTTACTCATTGTCATTTTAAATTGGCATAGCAGTGGCAAACTTGAGTTAACAAATCCCAAACCACTAATTATTATTAGTGGATTAATCTTTTTGTTTGCCCCTTGGTTTGGACAAACAAATTTATGGTTAACTGGAAGTTGTAATTATTTATGGATGGCAACGATTATCTTTGCGTTTTTACTTCCGTACCGTATGCATTATGACCATTCAATTCATTTTAACTATCTGTATTTAATCATTATGGGAGTTATGGCAGGGTGGAGCAATGAAAATGCTGGAGGTGCTGCATTGCTTTATCTATTATTGATGGGCTTTATTGAATTAATTGTTCATCATAAAAAGGTATGGATACCTTATTTGGTTGGATTTAGCAGTTGCTTGTTTGGCTTTTTAATGATGATACTGGCACCTGGTAATTATGTGCGTGCGGGACAATTACCGCCTTTATCGGGGTTATATGCCTACGTACATCAAGTTAATCAATTGTTGGAAGTGTTGTTTAGCAGTGAGAAAGGAATGTTTTCCTTAATATTGACCGTATTTGTTGGTTTGGGAATGATTATTGGAAGCAAAAATGCGAAGCAATCAGGGGTATTAATAGGGTTACCTTTAGTGTGTGGGATAGCCTGTAGTGTGGCTATGATATTAACACCAGTAACGATTTATTATGATCGAAGTCAATATGCAGCAAGCTTATGGATCGTGGTTGCGTGTGGTAATGCACTCTATGCGCTAATGCCTTTATTTAAAAAAACAATGCCAATTAATGCTTTCTGTGCGTTGGTGATGGGATTATCATTTGCTACGTATGCTTTTGCATTGTTGGATAATGGATATTTCTTTATTCAAGCAATGCAACGTAATCAAGCAATTGAATCGCAATTAGATTATGGTAATCAAAATGTCGTAGTATCTGAGTATAACTCAGAATTTATGAGTTTTTATAATCCGATGAAGCAGTTGGTGGATATTGATAGTGATCCTGAAAGTAAAATTAATCAAGAAGTTGCCACATATTATGGTTTAGATACCATTACCCGTACACCAACCTTCTTTTTTGAGAATGTATATAAAGATGGGGATTATGCATTAATGAATATTATGAATTTTAATGCCTATATCAAAGCGTTAAAATCTAACAAAAACTACTCATATTTAATAACCACAACACGGTGTGATAATGAATGTAATGCATTAATGAATAGCCTAGATAACGATAATTATGAGGGAATGTATCATAGCATTATTTCCAGTAATGATAATTATATTCATCAAGCGGATGAAATGGGTGTGGAATTATTTACGTATTTATTTGATAAAGATGTCTATTTAAGTAGCTATGAAGACGCTAATATTGCCGATATTGTTATTGATGACGTGGAATATACATTTAATAATTCAGGCATAACTATAGTAACGTTTGATAATAATCTCTATAAAGTAGTGGATGTAGTGAATTTTAATCATACCAATGGATACACCACAGCATTCCGTGGACCAATTGACCAATAAGTATTAAGAAGTGGTTGTTAGCTAATGACAATCACTTTTAATATGGTTAAACATTCATAAAAGTAGCTAATAAATCATATTGGGATGGACCAACTATTTTTTAAAATATATGAAAGCGCTTATCCGAAAAATAATAAGTTAAAAAATAAACTATTTATTTGTAAAAGTTGAAATTTTAGTCTATTGATATATAATTTAATCACTGATATAGGAGGAAATATAAAACATGTCAGATGTAAAAGTTGCAATTAACGGTTTTGGACGTATCGGTCGTTTAGCTTTCCGTCAAATGTTTGATGCTGAAGGTTATGAAGTAGTTGCTATCAACGACTTAACTAGCCCAAAAATGTTAGCTACATTGTTAAAGTATGATTCTGCTCAAGGCGGTTTCTGCGGACGTTTCGGAGAAAACAGACACACTGTTGACTATAAAGAAGCTGAATTTGAAGAAGATGGAAAAACTGTAAAAGTTCCTGGTTCTATCACTGTTGATGGTAAAGAAATTACTATCTATGCTAAACCAAACGCTGCTGAATTACCTTGGGGTGAATTAGATGTAGACGTTGTATTAGAATGTACAGGTTTCTATACTTCTAAAGCTAAAGCAGAAGCTCATATTAAAGCTGGTGCTAAAAAAGTGGTTATCTCTGCTCCTGCAGGAAACGATTTACCTACAATCGTATTCAATGTTAACCATGAAACATTAACAAAAGAAGATACAGTAATTTCTGCTGCTTCTTGTACAACAAACTGCTTAGCTCCAATGACTAAAGCATTGCATGAATATGCACCTATCCAAAGTGGTATCATGACAACAGTTCACGCTTACACTGGTGACCAAATGATCTTAGATGGTCCTCAACGTAAAGGTGATGTTCAACGTGCACGTGCTGGTGCTTGCAATATCGTACCTAACAGTACAGGTGCTGCTAAAGCTATCGGTTTAGTAATTCCTGAATTACAAGGTAAATTAATTGGTGCTGCGCAACGTGTGCCTACCCCTACAGGATCTACAACTATTTTACACGCTGTTGTAAAAGGTAAAGATGTAACTGTTGAAGGAATCAATGCTGCAATGAAAGCTGCTGCTAATGAATCTTTCGGTTATACTGAAGAAAAATTAGTTTCTAGCGATATCATCGGTATGCGTTTCGGTTCATTATTCGATGCTAACCAAACAATGGTTGCTAAAATCGATGATGATACTTACCAAGTACAAGTTGTTTCTTGGTATGACAACGAAAACAGCTATACTAGCCAAATGGTTCGTACAATCAAATACTTTAGCGAATTAGCTTAATTAAAAACTTTTACAAGGATTCATCCCTATCGGAAGAATCCTTTTTTATTAAGTTAACATGTAATCGCTTACAGCTAGAAATGTGTTAATTTTGTGTAAATAATCATTGAATGGTGAGATTTCCTTTTTTATAATACTTATGATGAATAAAATAAATATTGTTAAGCGTAACAGTATGTGCATTCATTAGATTTACATCTAAGGGTTTTTTGTAATGAAATCCCTTTTTTTTAATTTAAGGTAGGTTATTATGCAATTATCAGATTTATTATCCTTATTGGGTGGGTTGTCATTGTTTTTGTATGGTATGCATATGATGAGTTCTGGGCTAGAAATGGCTGCGGGTGATCGTATGAAAACGATATTGGAAAAATTGACAAGCAACCGTTTTCTTGGCGTATTAGTGGGTGCATTAATTACTGCTGTTATTCAATCATCATCAGCAACAACGGTTATGGTTGTTGGCTTTGTTAATTCAGGTTTGATGAATTTAACTCAAGCGGTGTGGATTATTATGGGTGCCAATATTGGTACTACGATTACTGGGCAATTGATTGCTTTAGATATTGGAGCCATTGCACCATTTGTGGCATTTATTGGGGTTGCAATGGTTGTATTTATGCACAATCCTAAGATGAACTATATTGGTAGTATTTTGGGTGGATTTGGTGTGTTATTTTTAGGAATGGATATGATGAGTGCGGCAATGGTACCATTGCGCGATATGCCAGCATTCGTTAACTTAATGACATCATTTACCAATCCATTGTTAGGTATTGCTGCTGGTGCTATTTTTACAGCACTGATTCAATCCTCATCGGCTTCCATTGGTATATTGCAGACATTGGCAAGTAGTGGATTAATTGGATTAGATGGTGCAGTTTATGTGTTATTTGGTCAAAATATCGGTACGTGTATTACTTCGTTATTGGCAAGTATTGGCACCAGTCGTAATGCTAAACAAGCTACATTTGTGCATTTTTCATTCAATATGATTGGTACAGTATTGTTTACGATTCTTTGCATGGTGACACCATTGGTGGGAATTATGCAAAGCATTACCCCAGATAGTGTGGCATCTCAAATTGCGAATATGCATACATTGTTTAACGTTGTAACAACTATTGTCTTATTACCATTTGGTACCAAACTTGTGGATTTGGCACAAAAAGTATTGCCTGTTAAACAAGATGAAGATTTATTGATTAAAAAATTACAATACATTCAACCAGTATATGAAGATAAAAACATTGGTACTTCCATGATTTATTTACAACAAACTGTCAATGAAATTGGTCGAATGGCACATTTGGTTTATGAAAATATTGATGACTCTTTCTCACAATTAATTCGATATGATGATAAAGTGAATAAACAAATTAGAGAAAGAGAAGATTTAATTGATTATTTGTGTGAAGAAATCAGCAAATTTATTAGTCGTTCATTAACGACGCATTTAAATACCGTAGAAGCGGAACGTTTCCAACACTTATATACCATTATTATTAACTTAGAACGTGTTGGTGACCATGCTTTAAATATTAATGAAGCAGGGGAAGCATTAAATAGCATGAAATTGAAACTACCACAAGTTAATGTGGATGAAGTGGAAGTAATGCGTGTGAACTGTCTAAAGATATTGCAATTAATTAGCAATATGGAACCTCGTAATTTTGAAGAAATTGTTCAACGTGTTAATGCCAAAGAACAAGACATTGATGATACAACAGTATTGTTCCGTAAAAACCAATTAAAACGAATGGAACAAAGTAATGATCCGGGATTGGATGAAATTTCATTAATTTATACGGAATTATTAACGGATTATGAACGTATTGGAGATCATGCATACAATATTTGTAAATATACAAATATGTTGGAATTTAATTAATTCATAAATAGAAGCACTTATTGTCAAAAAAGTGCTTTTTTTTAACGATTATTTATGTGATTATCTTCGATAGATGAAAAAACAATAACATTATTTAACCATAATGTTGCGTTACACTATTAACAAGTTAGGAGGTATCATCATGTTTGATACGTTGATTAAATGGTATAAAACAGAAAAATATGCATCTTCTCTTTTATTTGCTATTGTTGGTTTATTATTATTCTTTGCACCTGACTACTCATTGAGTCTAGTTTTTGGATTGATTTCGTTCAGTTTAATATTTAAAGGATTGTTTATGCTGATTGCGTATTTACGAAATAAGGATTCAATGCAAGCTTATTCAAGTAGTATGGTATTGGGAATTTTTTATGCTTTAGCCGGATTATTACTGTTTTTAAATTATCGTTTATTAATTGGTATGATTCCTTTTGTTGTGGGATGTGTCATTTTAGTAAATGGTGTTAATGGGTTTATGGATGGATTCCGTTTGAATAAGGATGGTTTTTCATTTGCAAATCAAATGATGATTCGCGGTGGTTTAGTGGCACTTATTGGTTTGTTATTAATGATGAATCCATTATCCACTGTAAGTTTAACCATTCGTGCCATGGGATTAATGTTAGTTGTGAATGCATTGCTGGAAGCATTTGATGGTTATCGTGTAAATCGGTGGATGCACTAGTGAGTTTATCTGTAAAAAAATATAAATTAGGCTATATACTCATCACTTTATTACTATTATTGTCTTTGGGAACTTTTTATGATTATTCCATTAGTTTGCATTTAGTTAATCGGGAAAGCTTCTTGGGTTTTCTCGGTGCAAATTATGGGCAAATTATAGCTTACATTGCCTTAAGTAGTGGTGGTTTATTATTAGTTCATGATAAGCAACGATTTAATCAATTGATTGGATGTGTAGGAATCGCTGTGTCTGTTGTAATGGTAATTAGTGATGCGTTTAAATATGCATCCCATTACTTTGGTGTGGCATGCATTGGTTTATGTATTAATTTTATTGGTGCATTTATACTGGCTACATATTTAAAAAATCATGGATTAAACGTAACAAAATGGGGATACTTTCTTATTGGATGTGTGGTTGCACAAGTCGTGATCATTACGATAGGTAAAGAAATTATGGTAAGACCGCGTATGATAGCTATTTTAGAACATCAAATGAGTTTTCAACCGTGGTATCAATGCAATTTTGATGATAAAAAATTATGGTTATCGATGGTAAGTAATGCCGATTATTTAAAAAGTTTTCCATCGGGCCATTCTGGTGCAGCCAGTATGAGTTTTGCCATTGCGTTGGCATTAAGCCATGTTAGACGCTGTAATACTAAATGGTATATGTTACTTGCAAGTATGTATACATTTACGGTGATGTTATCCCGTATTATTATGGGGGCACATTTTTTAACGGATACCTGCATGGGTGCATTAATTGGTATTGTGTGTGTTATAGGAATGTATTATTTGTTATTTAAAAGGAGTAATTAAATTGGATATATTAAAAGAGAAAAGAGAAGCGATTGATGCTGGGAAACGGGCTATTGTAAGTCTACAAAAAGCAAAAGAAAAGCTTGAAGGTGCAAGTAATTGGGGCATAGTGGACATGTTGGGTGGTGGATTCTTTTCAACCATGTTAAAACATAGCAAAATGGATGAAGCCAATCGCGAAATGCAAACTGCCCAAAAAGATTTGCATATTTTTGCTAATGAATTAAGTGATCTTTCTACAATGATTACCTTTGATTTTCAGGTTGATGGGTTCATGTCATTTGCAGACTTTTTTATGGATAATTGCTTCGCTGATATGATGGTACAAAGTCAAATAAACCAAGCAAAGCAACAAGTTCAACAGGTAATTGTTAAAGTTGAAGATATTTTAATCCATTTAAGTGAAGAATTTTAAGCCAGTGTTTCTGGCTTTTTTAATGCTTAAAATCAGTTAAAGTGTGTTAAAGTAGTGATACATTTTAAGGTGGTTATTATGAAGTATAGTGCAATTATAGTTGCGGCTGGTAAAGGAAGCCGTTCGGGGTTATCGATTAATAAAGTGTATTCATTATTGGACCAACGGCGAGTATTGGAATATTCGTTGGAGTTATTTTTAAGTGATCCCGATTGTTGCCAAGTTGTTTGTGTGGTAAATATTGAAGAATTTAATAAGTATTTTCCAATGAAATATGATCAAAAAATTGTTTTAGCTCAAGGGGGAACAACACGGCAACAATCGGTATTAAATGGTATGGCTGCAGTAACGCAAGATGTTGTCATGATTCATGATGGGGCACGTCCCTATGTGAGTGTGGATATTATCCAACGTTGTAAAGAAGCATTGGCGCATCATGAAGCAGCATGCGTATGCATGCCTTGCGTGGATACGATTAAGCAAGGTAACGGTCGAATTGAGACAACCTTGGATCGTTCATTACTTTATGTTGCGCAAACTCCACAATGCTTCCATAGCGATAATTACTTTAAGCATGCTTGCTTAGCGATGCGGCAAAATGTATCGGTTACGGATGATTGCTCTATCATGGAATGGGCGGGATGTGATGATATTGCTATCGTGCAAGGCAGTAGTTTAAATGTAAAACTTACATGGCCAGATGATTTTAATCCAAAAAAATAAGCGATAACTATTTGATACACGTTATCGCTTTAAATTTATTAATTTTTATTAAGGTTGTATGCTTTATTAAAGAAGAATAAGCCCAAAAGAAAGACAATGACTAATGTGGATAAACCTATATTTACGGAATTAAATAATTGCGTAGATAAAGAGATTAAAGCAGTTCCAATAAATGAAGCCCCTTTACCACATATATCCAATAAGCCAAAGTATTCACCACTTTTTTCTGCAGGAATAATTTTCGTAAAATATGAACGGCTCATGGCTTGAATACCACCTTGAAACATTCC
>CALCFG010000069.1 GCA_937900565.1 uncultured Erysipelotrichaceae bacterium | reverse complement strand
AAGCGTGTCAAAGTGGTCAGTTGGATGCAACTATTGATTTGGTTGTGTGTGATCATTTGGATGCTCCAGTGGTTAGTAAGGCGAAGAAATTAGGTATTGACGTATTTGCGTTTACCGCAAAAGATTATGCCGATAAAGCAGCTTATGAAAAAGATATATTAGATAAATGTCAACAACACAATATTTCGTGGATTATTTTAGCTGGTTATATGCGCTTAATCGGAGCGACATTATTAAACGCTTATGCGAATAAAATTGTTAATATTCATCCATCATTACTTCCCGCGTTTAAAGGGAAAGATGCTATTGATCAAGCGATTAACTATGGTGTAAAAGTAATGGGTGTTACAATCCATTATGTGGATGATAGTTTGGATGGAGGAAAAATTATTGCGCAACGAAGTTTTGACGTGCTAGATAGTTATTCACACGATGAAATTGAAGCGCACATTCATGCGATTGAACATGAACTTTATCCGATTACTGTTCAAAAATTAATTAACGGAGGCAAATAATGAGAAAAGCACTTGTTAGTGTGTCAGATAAGACAAATTTAATTCCTTTTGTTACTGGATTAGTTGAAGCTGGTTATCAAATTGTTTCTACTGGTGGAACTAAACGTGTATTAGATGAAGCAGGTATTCCAACAATTGCAATTGATGATTTAACAGGATTTCCAGAAATGTTAGATGGTCGTGTGAAAACATTACATCCAATTGTGCATGGTGGATTGTTAGGGGTACGTGATAATGAATATCACGTAGCTCAAATGAAAGAACATAATATTGATCCCATTGATTTAGTGTGTGTTAATTTATATCCATTTAAACAAACCATTGCAAAAGAAGGATGTACTTTAGCAGATGCGATTGAAAACATCGATATTGGTGGACCTAGCATGTTACGTAGTGCAGCGAAAAATCATAAGTTTGTAACAGTAGTTACCGATGTGAATGATTATGATCGTGTATTAAGTGAAATCAAAGAATTTGGCGATACTACGTTACAAACGCGTCAAATGTTAGCAGTTAAAGTCTACGCATTGACTGCGTATTATGATTCATTAATTGCTGCCTATTTGCAAGAACAATACAATGTTACAGGTTTAAATACTTATACAAAAGGTTATGAATTAAAACAAAGTTTACGTTATGGAGAAAATCCACACCAAGAAGCTAACTTCTATGTGGATAACCATCATTATTCGTATTCATTAAGCACTGCGAAACAATTGCATGGTAAAGAATTAAGTTACAACAATATTCAAGATGCAAACGCAACTTTGCAAATCTTAAAAGATTTCAGTGAACAACCTTGTGTTGTTGCTGTTAAACACATGAATCCATGTGGGGTTGGTATTGCAGATGATATTGATACTGCATGGCAAAAAGCGTATGATGCAGATCCGGTAAGTATTTTTGGTGGTATCGTTGCATTTAACCGTGAAGTGGATGTGCATTGTGCCACTGCAATGAGTCAAATGTTTTTAGAAATTATCTTAGCACCAAGCTTTGCACCAGAAGCATTTGAAATTTTAAGTCGTAAGAAAAACATTCGTTTAATGACGTTTGATTTGAACGGTAAAGATTCAAAAGAAAAATGTGTATCTGTTGTGGGTGGTTTATTGGTTCAAAATGAAGATACCTACCAAGAATGTGCAGAAGATTTACGTTGTGTTAGCGAAGTTGAACCAACTCAAGAACAAATTAAAGATGCTTTATTTGGTCAACGTATCGTTAAACATGTCAAATCCAATGCCATCGTTGTTGTTAAAGATGGTCAAACATTAGGTGTTGGTGCAGGCCAAATGAACCGTGTCGGAGCAGCTAAAATTGCCTTAGAACAAGCCGGTGAAAAAGCCAAAGGTGCCGTATTAGCTTCTGATGCGTTCTTCCCAATGAATGATACATTAGAATTAGCAGCTAGCTATGGTATAAGTTGCGTGATTCAACCGGGTGGAAGTATTAAAGACCAAGATAGTATTGATAGTGCCAATAACCATAAGATCGCCATGGTTATGACAGGTAAACGTCACTTTAAACATTAATATGGCAAATGTATTAGTTATTGGTAGTGGTGGTAGAGAACATGCCATTGCCACTAAATTTACGCAATCATCTCACGTAGATACCGTCTATGTTGCCCCAGGAAATCCTGGTATGTGCGATGTGGCAACGACGGTAAATATTGGCGTGAATGATTTTGAAAAAATCAGTGAATTTTGTTTGGCTGAAAATATTGACTTAGTTTTTGTTGGTCCAGAAGTACCATTATGCAATGGTATTGTGGATTATTTGTGCGAAAGAAATATTCGTGTGTTTGGGCCAAGTAAAGCAGCAGCACGTTTGGAAGGAAGTAAAGCTTTTTCCAAAGATATGATGGCTAAATACAATATTCCTACCGCTAAATTTGCGAGCTTTAACAATTATGATGAGGCAAAAAACTATTTAGAAAATGTGGATTATCGCGTTGTATTAAAGGCAGATGGATTAGCTGCGGGAAAAGGTGTGGTGATTCCTGAAACGAAGCAAGAAGCATTGGAAGCGTTAAAAGAAATGATGGTGGATGATTGCTTTAATGGTGCTGCAAGTAGCGTTGTCATTGAAGAATTTTTAGAAGGTGAAGAATTCTCATTATTAGCGTTTGTTCACAATGAAACAGTGGTTGGAATGCAATTAGCACAAGATCATAAGCGTGCATTTGACAATGACCAAGGCTTAAATACTGGGGGTATGGGTGCGTATACACCTGTGAATCATTTACCACAATCTGCCTATGACGATGCTTTGGAACATATTGTAAAGGCAATGGCAAAAGCCATGGTGAAGGAAGGGTGTCCATTTACAGGAATTTTGTATGGTGGATGCATGTTATGTAAAGATGGCGTTAAAACAATTGAATATAATGTTCGTTTTGGTGATCCTGAAACAGAAGTTGTTTTATTAGCGATGCAAAATGACTTATATGAAGTAATTGAAGCAGTATTAAATGATCAAGAAGTGACATTATCTTGGGATGATAACTATTACTTGGGTGTTGTATTAGCATCAAAGGGATATCCTGGTAGTTATGAAAAAGGATATGTTATTCATGGTTTAGATGATGTGGATCAAGTATTCCATATGGGGACTGGTTTAAATCAAGATAATGAAACCATTAATACAGGTGGACGTGTGTTGTTTGTTGTAGGTAAAGGGGAAACGTTACAACAAGCCAAAGATAACGCATACGCTAACGTTAATAAAATATCCTGTGATGGATTGTTTTATCGCAGTGATATTGGGGATAAAGGATTGTAGTTAATAGTAATGGGCATAGTGGTAATACATAGAATTTACCCTATGCCTTTAATCTATGTAAGTGTTTTCATTTTTTTTCTTGAAAATAATTTTTTAAGTGCATAATTTTGTTAATCTATTGGTAGGAGGAACGATTATGTTTAAAAAGTTAATGATTTCTACAATCGCACTTTGTATAACAGGTTGTACTGCTTCAAAAATAACATCAGAAGAAACGCCAGTAACAACATTGCCAACTGAGGTTCTAGCTCAAGATTTAAATTCAAAAAAAGAAGATGTCTTCGGTGAAATATTACGTCAAATAGATTTGTTGCAAAAAGATCCAATGCTAATGCATATCGTGTATAACAATGAATTGGAAAATTTTATAATCATTAACGATGATGATATCACAGAAGAGGATATTATTGAAAATACCTTATCAGATGCACAAAGTGACGCAATAATTGCCTATCACCAGGCGTTAAGTGAGTTGAATTCTAAAATTGTAACTATATTAACAGAAAATGATTTTGATGTGGTTGATGCATTGACAACAAAAGCAGACCCTCTTATTCGTATTGATCATGTTAAACATCATTCCTTAGAATATACGTTAACTTTGTACGATGATGGGTTTGTTAAATGCTCCAGTGATACGACAACGCAATATCTAAAAAGTGATAAAGTCGTTAAGGATGAAATACTGGATACAATTAAACAAGATATGGAGATATTACCATTAGCATTAACGATAACTGTTTCGAATACTGAGAAATTGTCAGAAGATTGCATGCATGGTTATCCTTATGGTGATGACGTAAAATTTACGCACATTGCTAAATATACATATACAGATGACGATGATAAATCTTTTGTCAGTGAAGTGAAAGATGAAGTATTCTATGTTCATTGTCATGGTTATAACTAAATCTTAATAGAATAACAAAACGGAATCAAATTAATGTATTTGATTCCGTTTTTGATGTTGAATAATAATAAGGGCACAGGTTGTTACAAGGGCAATCGTTGAAATTATAAATGATAGCTTAAATCCAGGAACGTGATAAGTTAATTCCAATTCATGATTACCAGCTGGTAACTCAATTCCTAAAAATCCACCTTGAATGGAAAAAAAGTTAATTTCTTTACCATTATCTTTAATGGTCCATCCAAAGTCATACGGAATGGAAGTAAATAAACATTGATTGGTAGAAGTAGTAAAAGTAAACGTGACTTTTGTATTACTGATATATGTAGGATTTAAATATAAAGGTTCACTTGCTTGATATTTTGTGTTCAATTCATCCACTAAATTACTTTTTACTAAGCCATAGTTGGATAAGTCAGCCGTAATTTCATGCATTGGTTTATCGGTTTCAACATAAGCTAAATATTGCTCGATGGGTTTAAATTGGGTAAGCGATTTCGCAAGGTAATTGTGTTTGTTATTAAGTTTTATAATTTGATACCCTTGATCATCAGTGTAAATACTTGAGCCATAGTAATACCAATAATTCATATCGGATGCTGGGGTAGTAATTACATATTTTACGTTAAGCAATTCAAATAAATTGGGATCATCGAGATTAAAATGCCAATCCACTTGAGGATACTTTCGGTTGATAACTAAAAAGTCATTAAGTGTGTATTGGAAGGTTGAATCATAATTCATTACGGACGGATAACCTAAATATAAGTTACCATTAACCATAATGCCATCGATAATAATTCGATAGAATGAATCATCCATCGTTTTTAATTGCGTGAGCAATGATTCATATTTGCTATTATTGGTAATCGTTTGATAGTTTGCAGGATTATCTTCGTAAAGGTGATAATTACTTATCGTAAGTAAACTAATGCATTGAAAGCTAAGTGCAATTACTAATAAGTAATTGCTAATTTGTGTTACTTTGAGTAATGCAAGGCATTCAAAGATTAAACAGAGTGCAACAATGCAATAATTGATAAATTGCGTAGTATTAATGAAATCAACCCCATTAATGCTAGGGATAACAATAGCTAAAGCTAGGATAATAATGATTAATAGTAATGTCCAAATTGCAATTGAAATTCGGTATCGGTTTAGATTATCGCATGTTTCGTTTAAATAATAGTTCAATGATAAGCCACTGGTAATAATCATTGCGATACTTATAATCACACTATAACGCATGCTATAAGTAAAATGAAAGAATAACCCAATTCGTGGTGAGATTAATAATATAAAGAGTAATCCAATTAAATAACGGTAAGGCTTCAAAAGGTTTGCTTTAAAAGTAATGGGTAAAGTTAATAAACATAAACTATGACTATAGATTGCCATTTGATAAAAGAAATAAGGACCATCAACATATAGACTTGGTTGATTCACAGTCACAGGAATAAAAAAGTTTTGTAAGATTTGTAACAACTGATTATCTGTCCAAATGGTATATGAATAATTACTTGTGGAAGTACCTATTCTCGGATTAGCTAATAAAGCAATAATAGAAGGATACCAAATAAATGCTGACAACAAGACACCCAACATAAAATATGCAAACAATTTTAATGAAACAATTAAACCTTGTTTAATTGTAGTAATGGTAGGATTAGTAATTAATCGAATAAACCACAATAATAAGATGAGCCAACAAAGTGGCCACATTAGATAATATTGACAGCTAATTAAAATTGCGGTTGCACTAGTAAATAGTAACCACTTGTTTTGTTGTAAATAATTTTCCATTCCCCATAGAATATAAGGAATCCATGCATAAAAACTAATAAACATGGGTTGTTCCATAAAGATGCAAACCCATCCACTACTTAAATATATTAAGCTAAACCCAATCGCTAATTTTGGCCTAATTCCCAATGCTTTTAAATATTGATAGAATCCAAAGCCTCCCACATAAAATTTCATTATAGTAACAAGCAATAATGGTGTTGTTACGTTATGACATAACTTATATAGCAGATAAGCAATCCAAGCAAAAACATCACCGATAAAATAGTAGGCTTTTAATCCATAGACATTACTTCCTAAAAAGAAATTCCAATCCCAAGATAAACTTCCTTGATCAATTAAGCGATAAAATTCGCGATAAAATGATATATGTTGTTGTAAGAAGTCATACTTAATCATGAATGTATTTTGGATAAATACAAAAAAGGAAATTATTAAGAGTATACTAATTGCCGCTATTAAATATAACTCATGTTTATGTTTATTAATTATTGATTTCATGTCTTTTATTTTAACGGATAAGCACCAAATCTAAATTATAAAAAGCAAAATTATGGTAAGTTTAAATCCAAGCGTCTAAAATTATAACGGTGATAATATGAAGAAAACATTTGATATAACTGGAATGAGTTGTTCAGCTTGTTCTTCACGGATAGAAAAAGTCGTGGGAGAAGATCAACATATACAAAAATGCAGTGTTAACTTGTTGGCCAATCGTATGGATGTGGAATACGATTCGGCTTCATTTGGAGAACAAGATGTGATTGCATTAGTGAATAAAGCAGGGTATGGTGCCACGGTGCATGGTAAAAGAGAAAGTAATAGTAAAGCGAAGGATGATGGTAAAAAGGGATTAAAACAAAAACGTAATCGGTTGATTTTATCGTTTATGTTTATGTTACCGTTATCCTATATTGCGATGGGCCCAATGATGAATTTACCATTACCAGCTTTTCTTTTAACGTATGAACATAGTATTACGTATGTTACGTTACAAATGGTATTAGCTAGCATTGTGATGTTATTGAATCAACATTACTTTATCAATGGAATCAAGAATCTGTTCCATAAAGCACCAAATATGGATACATTAATAGCGTTAGGAAGTGGTGCTTCATTTATTTATGGATTATATGCTTTATTAAAAATCGGTTATGGGTTAGCGGTTGGTGATCATGCGATGGTCATGCGATTTCATCATGATTTATACTTTGAAACAAGTGCGATGATTGTAACCTTAATTTCATTGGGGAAGTATTTTGAAGCTAAAGCAAAGTATAAAACAGGCGATGCAATTCGCGCGTTAATGGATTTAAGTGTCAACAGTGCGTTAGTATTAGAAAATGGAGTTGAAGTTGAAAAGCCAATCGAACAAGTATTGGTTGGGGATAAATGCATTGTTAAAGCAGGAAGTAGCGTACCGGTAGATGGTAGAGTAATCGAAGGGTTTGCATCCTTTGATGAAGCATTTATTTCTGGGGAAAGCATTCCTGTAGATAAAACAATGAATGATTCGGTTTATAGTGCGACATTATGTAAAAGTGGGTATGTTGTCATTGAAGCAACAAAAGTTGGACAAGACACGACATTTAATCAAATTGTGCAATTAGTGGAACAAGCCAGTGCGTCGAAAGCCCCTATAGCTAAAATTGCTGATAAAGTGAGTGGTATTTTCGTTCCTATCGTATTGGTTATTTCCTTAATTACCTTTATTATTTGGTTAATGGTGGGATATTCCTTTGAATTTGCTTTTTCGATGGGTATTGCGGTATTGGTTATTAGTTGTCCATGCGCATTAGGCTTAGCCACACCAACAGCGATTATGGTGGCTACTGGTAAAGGCGCGCAAAATGGAATATTAATTAAATCAGGTGAAGCATTAGAAATTGCCCATCAAGTGGATACGGTTGTCTTTGATAAAACGGGTACGATTACTTTGGGTCAACCAAGCGTTGTCAGTAGTTATTATTTAAGTTACGACCATGAATTAACTGATCGTTATATTGCTTCACTGGAGGCGAAAAGTGATCATCCATTAGCCAATGCATTAACGAATTATTATCACGATTTAGCAATCGATACAATGAGGTTGGATACGTATCAATCGTTGGATGGATTAGGTGTAAGTGCCACCGTAGGTAATGATGCAATTTTTGTTGGTAATAAACGTTTGATGCAAACTAACGGTATTGATACTTCGCTAGTGGATGCTAAGGCAGTAGAGTTTGCCCAACGAGGAGCTACTGTTATTTATGCAGCGATTAATACGAAAGTTGAAGCTATTATTGCAATCGCAGATAAAATCAAACCAACATCTGCCCAAGCATTGGCTCAATTATCTGCCATGGGTTTAGAAACAGTAATGTTAACAGGAGATAATGAAATTAGTGCCAATGCGATTGCTCAACAAGTTAATGTTAACCAAGTGATTGCGCAAGTATTACCGCAGGATAAAGAAAGTGTGATTGCTAAGTATCAAGCAATGGGTAAAAAAGTAGCGATGGTGGGCGATGGAATTAATGACGCGCCAGCCTTAGTTAAAGCAGATGTTGGAATTGCAATTGGTGCAGGTAGTGATGTGGCGCTTGAATCAGCAGATTTAGTATTAATGCATTCTGATTTAATGGATGTGGTTAAAGCCATACAATTATCTAAAGCGGTTATTACCAATATTAAAGAAAATTTGTTTTGGGCTTTCTTTTATAATGTAATCGGTATACCCATTGCTGCGGGGTTATTCTTTATTCCATTTGGATTAAAATTAAATCCGATGTTAGGTGCTGCGGCTATGAGTTTAAGTAGCGTTTGCGTGGTTAGTAATGCATTGCGTTTACGCTTTTTTAAACCAAAGCTTATGGATACCTCTCAATTAAATATTGAAACTAAAATTGTGCACGCAGAAAGTGATAAAAAGGAGACAAAGATGAAAACTGTAGAATTATCCATTGAAGGAATGATGTGTCAAAATTGCGTTAAACATGCCACAAAAGCATTGCAAAGTGTTGATGGGGTAAACGAGGTTAAGGTAACGTTAGAAACCAATAGTGCGATTGTTAGTGGGGTAGAAACGTTAGATGTTAATGCATTGATTCATGCATTGGATGAAGAAGGTTATCCTTCTAAATTGAAATAATGTTATCTGGGTGAAGCGTACGAAATATCTTCACCTTTTCTTTAGCGAATTAATGGTTGGTAATCATTTTAATCATATAAAGTTGTCAATTTTTTTAAATGTAAGTGTAAAATTTACTACTTGAGATTCCCTACCATCTTTAAAGAAGTTTGTTGATACTGGATCCTTAACGAGATTGGCGTTAATATTGATCATTTCTCTTTCCGTATTGTACCCCTTTAATTTAAAAAAACGATTGATGTTTAATTATCAATCGCATAATAGGTTTTAATGTTTAATTTTTAAGTAGGACTTCGTATCCTATACATTTTAACCACTCCTCTTCAGGTATGAAAAAAGACGATAGTTTTTACTATCGCCTCAAATGATAAGTTATTTAATTTTACGAATACAAAATATAAGTTTATAGTTTGATTAAAAATGCTATTACATACACTGCGAGCAAAGAAATAATCGCAGTTACTACAACATAACATACTGTTTGATATGGTCTTTTACCAATTTCTCTTTGTTTTTCAATTTCATCTAACTGTTTTCCTTCTGTAAAGGCAACAATTTCTTTATAGGTTGAAATATCATTTTCTTTCTTTATTTTTTCAGCCTTATCTGCAAAATGAAGAGTTACGCCAAAGATTATAAGCCATGGTATAAAACCATACAAACCCATAAATTTTAAAAGTGGAGCTATGGATATAATTGTTAATATCAATAACAATGCAAGAATAATCGCAATTTGATTAAATTTTTTGATTTCTGTTTGACTGATTTCTTTTTTCATAATTTCAATATCTCCTTTGATTAATTGATCAAGAGATATATTAAATATAGAACTAAGTAATAAAACACTGTGAATA